>CAYVJO010000040.1:0-10930 GCA_964451735.1 uncultured Hyphomicrobiaceae bacterium
GGTTACGCTATGCCCGCCAGCCAGTCTCGACGCCCCGGTGAATAAGACGGGCTAGGCCCGCTTGCTTCTCTCTTATCCAGAGACGCTCATGCTCTATGTCCTCACTCTTCTTGCGATCGCGGCAGGTTTGGCCATCCTCGCCATTTTGTGCATCGCCGCCTTGCGGCCTAGCCATTTCCTCATCCAGCGCAGCGCGACCATTCAAGCCCTTCCGGAAGCAATCTTTCCACTCATCGAGAATTTTCATGAATGGGAGCGTTGGTCGCCCTTCGAAGATAAAGACCCGGCCATGAACCGGCGCTGCAGCGGGGCCGCCCGCGGGAGGCGTGCCGTTTATACTTGGGAGTGAAACAGCAAGGCTGGCCAAGGCAGCATTGAAAAAACCGAACTTTTGCCGTTTTCGCGCCTATCGATAAAGCTCGATATTCTAAAACCGTTCAAGGCACAAAATCATGTCGAGTTCGGTTTGGACTCCAAGGGCCCAGCAACGGACGTTACTTGGTCAATGCGTGGCAACTCACCCTTCGTTTCGAGATTGATCGGTGTTTTTATCGATGCTTCCCTCGTCATTTGGCTTTCCTGCGGCAGCCCATCCGAAAGATTCTGACACACTCTATCTGTTGCCGCTCAACGGCGACTCCGCGGGGCGATATGTGCCCGACGGAAGCGCTGCTGTCTGGCAAACGCGCGATGGCGGCCGAAGCTGGCGCGACCTGCGTGAGGGCTTGCCCCAGAAGGGGACGTATTTCGGCGTTTTGCGTCAGGCCATGACGACAGATGCGCTCGAACCGGCTGGCGTCTATTTTGGCACCAACACTGGCCACCTTTATGCGAGCACAGACGAAGGGGAGAGATGGGCCTGCCTGACCCGTACACTGCCGCCGATCTCCTCGGTAGAAACGCTCGTGATCAGTCGGTAAAGCGCATAACACACCAGGCGCCTTGTCGCCGTGCAGTCGCGCCAGTGGAAACCGAGAACAAAAAGCGGGGCGCGCCGTGGGCGCTGCCCCAATTGGGTTCTTTGGAGCGCCGGACTTTTAATAAGAGTCAGTTAGTGCTCTATCTATTGGTTTCAGCATTGCGAAAAGATTACGCCAAAACATAAAGTTAGAGCCCGGTTCTGACTCCATCAGAAGAGTTCACGCTCTAGCAACTGCAGCAGCAGCAGTTAACGCTGATGCCGCCTGATGCGTTGCCAAGCACTTCGTCGGACAACTCCCCCTCGGCAGGCACAGGCGGAATGACGACCGTCCACTCGCTGGCCGTGCTCTCGACGACATTGACCTTCACATTGGAAGGGACGGCCAGTCCGGCTTCAGCCAGAACATCCTTCGGCGAAGCCTTGAAGCGCGCCTTAAAGGCCGGATCGGCCCAGCTTCTTGCAATGAGTTTGCTGATAGTCGCCTGCGACCGTGCGTCTTGTCCCATGTTTCCTGATCCTCACTGGAATTGTATTATACAGCTAATTGTCATTGCATTTCAATTTAGAAAAGCAACGATTCAATATGGACTTGCTTTTTGTCATAAATAAATGGGTAGTTTTCATTTATTATGACACTAAGTGTTCTGTCCTAAGTAAAAAAAACTTTTGGACAAAACTGATCTTATAGCCAAAATCTGCAAAATTTATTAAGTCAGGAAAGTAGTTCTACAAAGCTTTTCAAACAGAAAATTAGGCGGTATCTTCCGCCGGCCAGCCAAATCCAAACTCGGCAATGTTGGTCTCCTCATGCCAGCGATTGCCGGTTGCACGCAGAAAGGCTGCGTTATCGCCAAGCCCCGCGGCGCAGCCCGCAAGCCCGAGATCGGCCGTGACCAGATAGAGGCTCTGGATCAAAACGCCTGCATTGATCAGTGTAAGGTGATAAGCTATATTTTCATATTTCCACGCGATGCGCGGAAATCGTGTGGCGAGCACTGCCAGAACCGGGGGTGGCAGCTTCTGCCGCCACGATCTGGCGCACTGCAATAGCATCGCTTTCGCGCCTTCCTCGGCACCCTCGATCCGCGTCAGCGCGTGATGATCGCCGCGATAGTGGTAAAGCCCCTCATCCAGTGCATTGCCTTCGCGCAGCGCCAGATAGATTTCGATCTCGTGGATCGAGCCGCCGGACGGGACAGGTCTTCGGAAGCAGTCCTGTCCTTCCTCACCCCGGGCGAGACCGGACCTGAGACGAGCCGTTCTATGCAGTACAGCCGACAGCTCGGGCAAACCGACCGGCCTTGCTGCCATGGCCCGGATGGAACGGCGTCTTTCCATGGCCGCTGCAAGAGGCTTGCTCGGGTGCAGCGCGAAGTCGCCGGGTTGAGGCAGGACTATGGTTTCGCCACGATACGGCTGACGGAAAGCGGAGGGAGCGGGCATGCAATCGCTTAATCTGTAACTGCCCCCGCGGACGCGCCAATCGCCATAAGCCCGCGAAGCGTGATGAAAGAGGGCGTCGTGAAACTCCCAGCTCCGGCGCGCGCTGTCTTCCGCCTCGTCACAGCTCTTGAGAAAGCCAAGCCCCGCCAGAAATGCGACGAATTCCTGCTCGACCGGGTCGGTTTTCTTCTCCGTGACCGCATGGTCGCCTGTCAATCCCGCGATCAGCCCGGCAAGTCCTGGATCGGCGAGCACGATTTCGCAAGACGCCTCTGGATGCGCCAGCGTAAGGCCGCGCTCCGCGGGGCGCAGATGGCTGAACCGGTCCAGGCGTAGCTTGGTCGAGGGTAGCTGAGATGCTGGATAATCGAAGCCAGGACGGCACGGCTCCGCGACAGCAACAGCACGCCCGTCCGCCAGAAGAACCAATTCCACCATGCCATGATCGATAAGACGCCGGAGGCGGAACAAGACCCTCGCATGATCCGCCGTTTCTTGCCCTGCGAGCAGCTCTGACTCGCTCGCGCCTAAGACGAGCTTCTCGATGAGCGCGAAAAGGACTGGATCGGCGATTTCCAGTACGCTGCCATTGGGCCTGAACAGCTGTCCTCCGCCATGATTGCGTGCCTGCGCAGTGAAGCCTGGGCGCAACCGCCAGACGGGCTCCAGATGTTTTCTTTGGGACTGCATATTCATGGCTATATAAAAAACGGATCGGGGTTCAGCGTGTCTTCCGTATTGGGATGATCTATCCAGCCCATGGCAACTGGCGCGTCGTAAAGCCGTCCCGGGGCGAAGCGCGCCCAGAAATGACGAAGGCCGGGGACAACGACACGGACGACGGGAAAGCCAATCTCGGGCCGTGTCTGGTCGAGAACGAGCATCTCAAGGCCGCGCTGAGCCAGCAGGTCTAGACAAAGCTCGATGTCGCCTTTCAGATCGCCGCGCGACAGGTCGGGGAAATCAGCAGCTGTACGCATCGCGCCATCCGCAGGCAGCACATAGGGTGCGGTCTGGATCGTCGCTTCGGCAAGCCAGCGGTCGAAATCGGCGTTGATGGACGGCCCGACCGCAATTTGCCCAGCTTCGGGAAGAAGCTCGTTCCAGGTCGATTGATTGAGCTCGGACACAGCGCGGGCGACGGCCAGTGCGCCGTTGAGATGTGTGCCCAGGCCGATATGAATACGCCCTCCATCGGCTTTGCGCCAAGAAATCGCTATCACCGTCGGCACACCGAGATCGTTGGTCAGGTCGAGGGCGACGAGTGTGCGGCCTTGGTCTTTGTAAAGCGTTTGCATCCGGTCGAGATAGGGCGATGCAAAGCTGTCGAGATCGATGGCGGGACGACTAATGCGATTATACCACCAGATCGCGCAGGCGTCGCGTTCAGCGAGTTCGAGAAAGCCTTGCAGGATGGCTTCCTCGATCGTATTTCCAGCCGCGCATCCGTTGGAGTCCCCCTGGCAGAAGCGATGATCGGCCTCGCTGGGGTATCGAATGTAGCAAAAAGCGGTCGGCAGCCAGACCGTACGTTCCCTCGAAAGCGACCATCCGGGCGTCCAGTCGATCTCACGCGTGGGATCGAAAGGCATGGGAACCCAGTTGAATGCCCCCCAACGGGCGTTCAGCGCATCGCGCTCGGCATATTGGCGTTCGCTGAAATGCATCAGATCAAGCGGAGACACGGCGTTGCTCCCAAGTACCTCGATCAGGGCGCGGCGGCGCGGCTCGTCCCCGAAGGCGGAGGCGCAATAGCGCTCGATCGCTTCGCCAATGCAACTGACTTTGGCCTGTATATCGGTCAACCCCTTGCCGCCCGCGTAGGAGGCGCGGCCCAGCACACGGTTCTGGCGGTGGTCGGGCGTCCGCCCGGTGTTTTCTCCGAATAGCTGGCTCGCCAGATAGACGTGAACGCCCGCCGGTGCGTCCATTTTTTTCAATGCGGGCACGATACCCGTTATATCGCTGACGAGCGGCTCCAGCCGTGCCAGGGATTCCTCGGGCGTAGACGAACGGAAGCCGCCATCGTTGATGCATCGTTTCGGGCGTCGCTCCAGCACGATAGGACACCCCGCCTCTCCAAATTGCGGCATTCGGCGGGGCGCGTCGCGGCGTTCGCCTATGGCGATGGGATGAGCTTTGCTTTCAAGCGTCCAGGGATCGACGGCCAGAACGGATTTGCGGATACTGGCCGGCGCGCGGCCGAGCAGCGTTGCCGACACGGCCGTCATAATGGCCCCCGAAGCCAGGATGCTGTATTCTGGGACGTTTTGACGGGCAACCAACGGGAAGGCAGCCGTTTGCGCAAGCGTTGGCGCTTCGGGAACGCGGCTTGCCCTCAATCGGCGGCGCAGGATCGGGAAAAGTGCTGGATCATCTGACCCGACCAGTGGACCGATCCAGAGCTGACCCCCTCCGACCCTCACGGGAAGCGCTGTTCGACCCGCAATAATCGCGGCGCGAATGGCGTCATTGAGGCGCGGGTCGAGATAGTCCTCGCAGACCAGTACCGCCAGATGCGCGCGATCCATATGGTCCGTAAGGCGGAAACGCCCTGCAAAAGCCACTCGGATCGACGGGAAGGCTTCATCCAGACCACCAATGGTCTCAAGATAGACGGCCCGCTGTAACCCTTCGACGGCATCCGCCAGAGGGACGCCCTTCGCCGACCACCAGGCGGCTTCCAGATGTGGCGCAGCGAAACCGTTGACCTTATGCGTGTAGTTGCACGCCTCCATCCTGAGCAATGCGTAATGCACGATTTCAGGCCGGAAGCGGTCATTTAACTCGCCGGCGATCGTGTCAGCGTCTCTGGTTCCGTCAAGAAGCGGCATCAGCGCTGCATAAACAGGGCCACGGAGCACATAGCGCTCCGTCTCGCCGAGCAGCAAGCATTCTTCTTCCGAGATCCGGTGAGATTTGAGATGCGGCTTGAGTTGAAGTCGTTCGGTCATGGGGCTTGATTTTGGGGAAAACGAGGATGTAATTGAAATCCATTAAATACTGCACATGGTTGAGTCATTGTTATAAATACACGCGAAAGATGAAGTCTGAATTAAGCCGTGTTGCGGGCGACCATCAGTCTGCGGCAAGCAGGCTCATATCAGTTGCCGCTTGGCGAGCGAGTAGAATGGGCCTTGTTTGGCCATGAGTTCCTGAAAGCAGCCCTGCTCTACCACCTTGCCTTGGCCAAACACGACGATCCGATCGACGCGCTCGATGGTGCTGAGCCGATGCGCTATGACGATGCGCGTCGCTGTGAGTTTCTCCAGAGCTGCGGTGACGACGGCCTGAGTCTCGTTATCGAGCGCGCTCGTCGCCTCGTCGAGCAGCAAAATCCGTGGCTTGCGGATGAAGGCTCGGGTGATCATCAGCCTCTGACGCTCGCCGCCAGAGATCGTACCCGATCCTTCGCTTACGAATGTCTGCATCCCCATCGGCATAGCGCGGATCGTCTCGGCCAGACCCGCCTGTTCGGCGGCCTCCCATGCGTCGTCCTGGGTATAATTGCCATGATTGACGATGTTCTCGAACAGGCTCGCGGGCAAGAGCTGGCCGCGCTGGAGCACGACGCCGATCTGCCGCCTCAGAAGATAAAGGTCGAGATCCTCGATGTTTTTCCCATCATAAGCAACCTCCCCTGTCTCGGGACGCTCGAAACCCAGCAACAAGCGGATCAGCGTCGATTTTCCTGCGCCTGACGGACCGGCGATCGCGACATATTCGCCGGCGCGGATATCGAGGTCGAAGCCGTCCAGTATAGCCGGACCGTCATTGCCATAGCGGAAACGCACGCTGCGCAGCGTAATCGCGCCCGTCAGTTCGCCCGGATCCGCGCGGCTGGCTGCATCTTCCGGCAGGGTTTGCAATATCGGCTTGGCGCGTTCATAGAGCGGGATTGCCACCGACGCCATTACCATCGCGAAAACCATGCCCATCATCATGCCCAGAAACTGGCCGAAGGCAGCATTGAAAGCGACGAAATCGGCTGTATCGATCTTGTCGGCGAACAGTACGATGGCCATCAGGATGGCCAGAATAGCAAGCGGCTGAAAGACCTGATTGAGCACTATGATCTGGCATTGCGGTATGGCGGATCGAAAACTATGGCGCGTCATCAGTGCGAATTGTTCTGCCCAATTGGCAAAGGCTCTTGGCGTTGCTCCCGCAATCTGAAGCTTGGACGCCGCTGTAAGTAATTGCAATTCCCTGCCGATCAAATGGCCCTGGGCTTGGAACAAGTCCCGCTGCGCCGCGATCATCGACCGTGCGATAACGCTCGCGGCTGCGAGTACGACCGTAACGGCGACGATCGCGACGATTGTGAGCCGCCAACTGAAATACGCCATCACCGCAAGGCTCAGCAGCGAGGCGACGCCCGCGACGACAGCTCCGATCAGGGCCCCGCCGAGAGTCGCGCTGATCCAGTTGATGCTGAGCGCACGGTTGGCCAGATCGCCTGCCGACATACCGCCGAAGAATCCTGCGGGCATGTTGAGCAACCGGTCCCACACGGCGTTCTGGAGCGTTTGGTCGATGTGCCCGCGAAGCCGGAGCAGCGTAAGCATCCGGAACAGGGCGAATGAGAAGCTCGCCGCCGCAGCCCCGAAAAGCAAGGCCAGAAACTGCCCGAGTTGATCAAGTTCGGCATTGGGAATGATGCGCCCGACAATGACGCCGGCCAGCACAGGCATCAGAAGGCCGAGCACGGCGGATGCGACGGTTGCACAAGCGATCGTCGCCAGCGCGCCGGACCGGCCCCGTAAAGCAAAGCGCAACAGCGATGAGGCTGTCAGCGGACCGGAGGGCAAAGACCAATGGATCGCGAAGGCGGATCGATCGATCTGGTCCGCCAGCGCGTTGCCAACCACGGTGCGCGCGCCGGTACGGGGATTGACGGCGACCGCGCCGCCGCCTTTTCGCGGCAGGAGCGCTATCGGTCCTGCTTCGCCGCCAGAAAGCATGGCAAAGCAAGGTTCGATTTCCTCTCGCCACCAACCCGATGGCAATTCGATGGCGCGTATGCGGAAACGCGATGTCCGGCCTATCGCTTCAAGCCTCTCGCGGAGAACTCCTGCCCGCGCGCCGCCCGTATTGGGCGCAACCGCTCGGACGCCTGCAAAGGCGGCTAGGGCTTTGAGCGTGCAGAACACGTCGTCATTATCCCATTGACTGGGCGGCATGATTGCCGCTCCGCTATCCAGTACGCGATCGAGCCGGTCGATCGCGCGCTGCCAAAGCGTGCGGCCAACGGTTTGACTCTCCGCCAGTCGCTGCTTCTGGTCCTGTGTTGCGGCTGCGAGCCGCGCGGATATCAGCGGGAGAAGCCTCTCGCCCAATGCGCCAAAAACCTCCGCCAGATCGCTATGCTCGCAGGCGGAGGCAAACTGCACTGAACTCGGACGCGCGTTGAGTTTCGCCTGCGTCGCGGCGATGACAAACCCATCCGGCGCGACCGGCACAGGCGTATTCATGGCCGACGGAATTGGGATCGAGCCGAGAATGGCGGCCTCGCCCGTGATCGCGTTCAGCCACATGACGCTCGTTTCCGGCCGGATGGCGCGATCCGGAATCAGGCTCCAGAGCCCCCCTTCGGCGAGCGCATAGACCTGCACCGGCGGGGGTATCGCAGCGGCCCTCATGACGCGCGCAACCCAGCCATCGATCCCGGCGGCAAGCGCGCCGGTCTCCATGCCGCCCGGCGTTTCGATCGGCTCCAGCTTCGCGCCTGCCGCGGGCACGCCGATCAGACAAATATGAGCGGCAAAGCCCAAACCAGCTAGAAACTCGCCCTCTTCGACCCTGAATAGGGGAAGTCTGTGCGCCTCCAAGGGGCCGTCGAGACCAAGGGCAAAGACATCGACGCCCCCGCCGGTAGCGCGAAAAAGCCGACCGGCATCTGTTAGACGCAGGGCCTTTCCGTGACCGGCTCCGGCTTTTTTCGACAAACCTGAAGGCGTATTATTGGGCGGCGATGAGACGGGCATAAGCGCCTCCGCTGTTCCTTACGAGGTCTTCGTGGCGGCCGCGCTCAGCGACATAACCATTCTCCAGCACTAGGATCTCATCGCTGTCGCGGATGGTACTCAGGCGATGGGCAACGATGATACAGGTCGCCCCGCGGCGCCTGATATTGTCGTCAACCTGTTTTTCCGTGATAGGATCAAGCGCGGCGGTCGCTTCGTCCATCAGGATAATGGCTGGGTCGATGGCGAGTGCACGGGCGATTTCCAGGCGCTGGCGTTCTCCGCCGGAGAAGTTCGCGCCCTGCTCTCGGACGACAGCGTTATAGGCGCCGGGACGGGCTGTGATGGCGTCGTGGATCGCCGCGTCCCTGGCCGCCTTGACGACGCGGGGCTGAGGAATGGCGCTATCCCACAAGGTGATATTGTCCCGAATGGTCGCCTCGAAAAGATTGATGTCCTGATCGACCACAGCGACGGAATTGCCGAAAACGGCCGGATCGATTCTCCGGATCGGCTGACCGTCGAATAGAATTTCGCCTTCCCACGGAGCGTAAAGACCGCTCAGAAGCCTGACGAGCGTGGACTTTCCGCTGCCGGACAGTCCAACCACGGCGATACGCGAACCTGGCGGAACAGTCAGGTTGAAATCGCGTATCAGAGGCTCAGCGAGCGGACTATATCCGAAAGTGATGCCCTTGATTTCGATAAGACCGGTTAGCTTGGCCGTGTCGCTGGCGCGGATCATCAGTTCGTCATCAGGAGGGGTCTCCACTCGGGGGTAGCGGAGCACATCGTCGAGACGGGCCAGATCGCCCATCGCACCTTGAAGCTTGCTGCCCAGTTCAACGAGCCGGGTGATCGGAAAATTGAAGGCAACGAGAAGCGCCTGGAATGCGACGAGTTCGCCGATCGTCATATGGCCGCCAATGACACGCTCGGCGCCGATGCCGAGAACGGCGATATTTCCGAGCGCGGCAAGCAGTGTCGGCAGGACGCCGACAACCGAGAATACGCCGCCGAGTTCCTGCCCGAGGTTGACGAAGCGCGTCTGATAGCCAGCGAAGCGCTCGAAGAGCGCGCCTTCCGATCCGGTCGCCTTGGCCGTTTCAATGCCCGTTATGCCGTTCATGGCCACGGCGTAAAGCTTGCCCCCATCTTGTGCTAGCCGCCGATTGCCGTCTTCCTGACGTCGCCAGATAAAGGCGAGCGCCATGAGATTGAGCGCGCCGAACGCAACGCCTGCAGCGCCAACGACCGTATCGTAGCTCAGCATCATGGCAGCGAAAAAAACCACACTAACGAGATTGACCATATTCGTGCCGATCTCGCCCGAGATGAGGCGCGCCAGACGCCTGTTTGCCTCGATCCGCTCGACGAGATCGCCGGCATAGCGCTGTGCAAAAAACGCCGCGGGCAGACTGAGCAGGTGCCAGACGAGCTTGCTGGCCGTGGCTACCCCAAGGTGGATTTCGAGCCGCAGCAAAGTGCGTTGCTGCATGTAGGACAGAAGCCAGAGCAGCGCCACCGTTGCAAGAAAAACGGCAACAAGCGGACGCAGCCAGGCGCTATGACCGGCGATCAGATAATCGTCTACGAAAATCTTTGTCAGGCCAGGAATGACGATACCGGGAATGGCAAGCAACAAACTGATCAGCATAATGAAGGTTATTGTATCCGCCCCGCCTTGAATTCGTTGCCGTAAGGAGCGCAACATGCTTGGTCGCTCGCCGCCAATTATGAAATCCGGACCGGGCTGGAATGTCAGCACAATGCCGGTGAAGCCCTTGTCGAAATCCTCCCAGCCGATTCGGCGGCGTCCAAGCGCGGGATCGTTGACCCGTACGCCTGCGCTCTCGAACCCTTCGATAACAAGGAAATGATTGAAGTTCCAATATACGATCTGGGGCAGAGGCATGTCGGGCAGCGCGTCCGGCTCCTTGCTAAAGCCTTTGGCTTCGAGCCCGTAGGCGCGTGCCGCCTTCACAACGTTCAAAGCGCTGCTGCCATCCCGGGTGACACCGCACACCGCGCGCAATTCTTCCAGTGGCGCCCAACGCCCAAAATGCGCAAGGATCATCGCGAGACTGGCCGCCCCACATTCTACCGCCTCCATTTGCAGGATGGTCGGCGTCCGCACCGTCACGCGCTTGAGCTTTGGCCAAGGGCCGCATTGTGGCAGGGATGATGCGCTCGATGCCGCTGTCATGACCTTCTCCTCACTCCGTCGAGGGGCTAACGCCGAGCACCCTGCGCAGAGCGGGTATGACGAGGCTTGCGGGGGGCTGCTCGCGGACGGTGACATTGGCTCCAGCCAGTTCGCCTTCGCGAAGGATCGTGGCCGGTCCCCGCCCGGAAGACCATTTAAGGCCGGAGGGCGTTTCGGGGTCGCTTTCAAGATCGACGAGGACCTCAATTTGCGGCCCCGATTGCAGAAAACTCTGCGCCAGATCATCATTGCTGACTTGCCGCTGAATCGCGGACCTGCTCACCGGGTAGAGCGAAACGGACTTTACGGCGCCGCGCAGTTCGGGGAACCTTCCCGGCAGGCGAGGCGAACTCGCACCCGGCGGAGTAGAACCGCCTCATACGGAAACGAAGG
>CAYVJO010000040.1:10940-12055 GCA_964451735.1 uncultured Hyphomicrobiaceae bacterium
TTTACGGCGCCGATCACGACGCCGTACTCGTCCGTGCGAACCGCATTCGGCATGATCCGTGCGGTCATTCCCGGCTTAATCGTCTGGCCATTGGCAGCAGGGACGTAAATAACGGCGCTCAAAGCCGGGTCGCCATAGCTTATGGCCATCACATGCGTTCCTGCTGCGATGTAATCGCCCGTGTTGACCATCACTTCACTGATGCGTCCGCTCTCGGCCGCAATCAGTATTTCCGCGTCATTGAGCGCATCGCGGGCCGCTTTAAGCTCGCTTTCGGCTTCGATAAGCAACAACTCGAAGCTGTTCAGCGCTCGGTCGCGCTCGCTCGTCAGTTCGATCATCTTGCTTTCGAGAGCTTTCGCTTTGACCGTGAGATCGTCGCGGCGTGCTATGGCTTCGAAGTAAGCTTGCCGGGTTTGATCGAGCCGCGTCTTGGTCGTTACGCCGCGCTCAAAGAGGCTCTGGGCTGCTTCGAGTTCGCCCTTGGCCGCCTCTGCGCTTTCGATGGCATTTTGCAGGACCTTCTGCGTCGTGCCGCGCTCCAACTCCAGGCTCGCTTGTTGGGCGGGCAGATATTTACTCCAATAATCAAGGGCCTGGGCGCGCTGCTTGCGAAGCGATGCGAGCTTACGCTCGGAGCTTTCCAGGTGATCCTTTCCGGCCGTCAGGCGCAAGCGTCCCACGGCCTGCCCTTTTCGCACCTCATCGCCAGTACGCACCAGAATTTCAGCCACTTGCGCTTCGGTTTCGGCCGTTACGGCAATCGCTCCGCCCCCCTTTCGCAAGAGGATGCCGTGCCCGCCCACAGTCGTCGGCACGACGCCGAGAACCCCCCATGCTATGCCTCCGAACATGATGGTGGCCACGCCCGCCAATGCCAGCCATTCTGGCCGGCCAACGACCTTGAGCGGGGCGTTAAACCCTTCAGGCGAACTGGCGTTTTTCATAGCCCGCTCGCGAAAGATCGCACTCATACGCATTAGCCTTTACATGCACGGCCCTGCGGCGCGTCCCCGGGCTTCAAGCATTAGAAAATCATTCGACGGGAGCTGAGCAGCCGACACCACATTAGCAACCTATGATTGAAAATTGATTTCGAAGTGAGTACGGGGAAG
>CAYVJO010000041.1:0-1903 GCA_964451735.1 uncultured Hyphomicrobiaceae bacterium
GCGAATCCGGCGCGGCGTCTTCAGGTCGGTTGCTGAACTGGAGCACGCCATCCGGCAATACATTCAGAACCAAAACCGGCAGGCAAGGCCGTTCGTTTGGACCAAAACCGCCGGGCAGATCCGCGGTGAACTCAGCACGCTGCCTGCACCATCTGAATGTGTCAGTGCACTAGCGTCTGTTAAACGCTGGAACTCATTGGAAAACCCTGTCTGAGCGGCCGTAGGGTGGTGCGGTGGTGCGGGAACGGCCGATCAAACGATCAGTCGGCCGCTGGCGTGACCGAGAACCAGATAAATGCGTCCCGTTTCCGACGTGAGATGACTATGCACAGTACGACCTTTGGGATCGGCCTTCTGGGCGTCCTGGAGCATACGCTCGAAGTCACTCAAATATCGGTCCACTATATGACGGAAGGTCAAGTCGTTTTCATACCGACGTTTTACCTGCTCGAAGGTCGTTTGGCCTTCACGATTGTAAATGCTTCGAGTTATTATTCCTTGCTCGCCTTGATTATAACGCTTCCAAACCTCGATCGCGACGTCCTGATCGACAGCACTCGCAATATCTTTCATATCGAAGATCATCGGGGACGGTTCAGGTTTGCGCTGATTATCGAGCGCAGCGTTAAAAGGCGGAGGTGCGCCGTAAGAGTCGTCCTTAACTCCGCCGCCAAATTCATCCTCGGAACGGGACGCCCTAGCCAGAAGATCTCCTAATGACCAACTCCCGCCATTTCTCTCGGAGGAAGGCTCAGCGTAGGGCTCTGGAGTCATCGTCGTTGAGCCGCGCCCAAGGTGCTCATAATCCCGCTGTGGTTCAGTTTGCAAGAGCTGGCGATCCATCATGGAAGGGTTGGCTGCTTCATATGGATCTCGCGCCGCGCCCCATTCTTCGCCATATCCGCCACGAGGCAGCGGCAGCGCGTCACGCCTACCGGATTCATAAGGTGATTGAGGTTGAGAGGGAGCTGGTGCACGGGCCTCATCTGCCGGATGCGGGATGCGTGGTGCCGAGCGGCCCTGCTCAACTTGTGGCTGCCTCGGTTCAGGTCGCGAAATCTGCCCGGCATAGCCATGCCTGTTGGTGAGTTCGGTCAGGGAGTCGAGCGCGGATAGCTGGTCTTGAAGCGCACGACGCATGGCCTTTGCGCTTTGTTTCGTCGTCTCCGGCAGTGCTTGAGCCTGACGTTTTAAATCCGTTTGGGTTTGCTCCAATTCGGCCGAGGCGCGGCTCGTCGAGCTGCGAACCTGTTGCGTCGTTTCGTTGAAGCTGCTTGTCAAACCGGAAAGCTGGCTGGCGACCTGCTCGGACAGGGCGTTAAAATTAGTCTTCAATTCCGAAATCGCGCGCGATGTGTGAGACTGAGCTTCTGCACGCAGCCGCTCCAGCTCCTTGACCGCGGTTTGGGATTTGTCAGCGGAATCCCGTGCTAGCATCTCGGTGACTTGCTTGGCGCGCTGCTCGGCCTGACCAAGAGACTGCTCAAGCATATTAGAATAGTGATGCATCATTCTGTCGAGTTCGGTGGCTCTCTTATTGATGCCGTCAACCATTTGCGAGAGTTGCGACTGCCGTGTCTCCATCATGGAGTCGACTTTGCTGTTTTGCGACTCAAGAGCCCGCGCCGCATTTATAATGTTCGCGCCCTGATCCTCGAAACGCTTCGTAAGCGCGTGGATCTGGCCCAGAAGCCCGTGCGAGACTTCCTTGAGCATATTCGCATGAGCGCCAAGCGTCTCCGAACTGGAGCCGGATCTCTTGGCCAATTCGTCGACTGCTCGTTGGATCTGGCTTGTACTCGATGTTACAACCTGATGAATTGCGTTTGCCTGACGGGAGAGCGATTTCTCCATCGAGGTGGAATGCTGATCCAAGGTTTCGCGTATGTTGCCTGTATAGCGG
>CAYVJO010000041.1:1913-2978 GCA_964451735.1 uncultured Hyphomicrobiaceae bacterium
GGCGGCAGCCTCGACAGAGCTCGCCGCGCAGGCCGATGCATCGAGCGATTTGGTGCGTTCTGATAGTGCGGCATCAAAAGCCTGCGAACGGCGGCTAAGTATTGCTTCGAGCGCTTGCGTCCGCTCTGAAAGCGAGTCGTCGATGACCTTACCGTGCTCACTTAGGACCGTTTGCAGCATCTTGGTGCGTTCATTCAGGGAGTTATCAAGCGAGTCGGTGCGTTGAGCGAGCGCTCCCTCCAGAGCCGAAAGATTTTTCGTCGCCGACTCGACGATCCCGCTCAAACGGCTCTGCTCGCTACCCAACCTTTCGAGCAAAACGGGTATTTCGCGGCCCACACGCTCGCTCATGCTCATGACGGAGGCGACAAGATTATTGCCTCTGGCAGAGATTGCCGCAGCCGTCCTGTCGGATGTTTCCTGAATTGAACGGGTAACTTCAAGCCCGGTGCGATGCATCTGCTCAGAGGCTTGCGCTCCATGCTTGACGAGTTGATCTGTAATGCGCGCGCCGCGCTCAGCGAGTTTCTCATCAATAACGGCTCCGGCCGCGGTCACGGCGGATGTAATCTTGTTGCCACGGCTGGCAAGCGTATCTGCCAGAGTGGAGGTCGCCTGCGACATCGCCACATTGGCCCGCTCACTTGCGGCAGAAATCTCGCGCGTTACATGCGAACCAATGCCCCGCAGGGCTTCGCTAACGCGCTCGCTGTTATTGGCAAGAGCTTCGCGCTCGCTGGCAAGTTCGCTGATCAGGTTTCTGATACGATTTTCATTCTCGCTGTAAGAGCGCTCCAAAGCCGCTACTTCATTGTGGACAAGCGCCTCCAATTCGCCAGCGCGGCCAAGGGCGCGGGAAATTGCATCGTTCATTGCCGCGACCTGCCGTCGGACCGTCTGCCCAAGTGAGGCCACCGACTGCTCCGCCATTTTGTCTGGCTCCGCCAGACGAACCGCAACCTCAGTCATCGCTGATGACATGAGACGCAATTCTTGAGCGCGCCACACGAGCAGGGCCAAAAACCAAAATAATGCTATCGGTACGACGATTGTCGCAATGGTTGC
>CAYVJO010000041.1:2988-4431 GCA_964451735.1 uncultured Hyphomicrobiaceae bacterium
AAGGGCCATGTAAAAGGGCGATTTCGAGGGGCGCTGCTGCAAAGCATGGACGAGCCCGCCAATCGAGGGCATGTCGTCGTTAGCGGCGACAGCACGCACCGGACCAGGCGAAGCGCGGGAAACGGATGCCGGCCGACCTTGCTGCGCGACGGAGGTGGATGCTCTGATGGCCGCTTGCCCCCTGACGGTCGCTTGCGACATTGGGCTGTTGCTGGACGCGGAGGCGACTTTTTTGCCCGTCGATCCAGCGATAGGGCCAGAAATCTCCTGTGCGGCGCCCGCATCCCCGGAAGCCGCTTTGTCCCGGGAGCCGGTGACGTCAGCGCCTTGATCGCGGGATTGTAACGTTTTTTGAGACATTCCGGCGTCCTAAGTAAAATCAATGAGCGTCAATTGAGGAGGGATAACACGGAAATAGCCCTGTTAATATCCGTTATAACTTCAATCGCTGAGGTTGCAAGACGGCGTCACTGGCAACTGCATGATAATCCCCCGAAGCTTACAAGATCCGCAGCCATTCCATGCCTGCAGCACCAATTCGGCAGCCTTATGCTGTATAAAGAGCACACCCAACTCGCAGAATTACAGTCGTAGCGGAAATTTGAGGCTAAAAAAAGATTAATATTACAACCTCTAGCATGGAGATCGCCCCAGTATGCCATTATAAAAACGGTGTTTTTTGCCGTCAATGCGCGAATTTAGAAAATGATTCGGACGCTGGCCGGACCACAAAAGAGCCACGTTGACTTCCTCATTTCGGTACGTTGCGGACTTGACAGCCTTGGGTTGTTGTTGTTGCCTCGGCTCACGCGAAAGTCGAGATTGCGACTGGTGCTTCCACGGAGATGATTATGAATTTGAGCCTTGAGAGTCGGCCCGATGGGGATGCCGACACGGAATGCTATTTCAACCCCACACACCGCCCCGTCGATCTGGCTCGTCTCGCGCGCTACACGATGGGAAACAACGCAATAGAACGCGAAGTTCTGGAACTTTTCCGACGACAGACCAAGCTGTATCTCGATAAGCTCTCCAAGACCACGCAGAATGACGCCTGGCTGGAAACCATAAGAGTGCTCAAGGCTTCGGCAAGAAGCATTGGCGCCTGGAGCCTTCTGCGTACAGCAGAGGAGGCTGAGACGATCGCTCTCTCCGGGACGGCTTTGCAGCAGCAGGACATTCTGAAGAGGCTGGCCGCAGAGATAGATGAAGCGACACGGTTCATCGACAGCATTTTATAAGGAGGACGAGCCGCAACTTCTTTAGCGGCGGCGCTAGCAGCTCCGCCCGATCCAGCATATATAAAAGCTGGCGCATAAACGCTCGCGAATCTGTATCCGCGCCATTCGACCTCGACTTCCAGCTAAACCGGATCGTTCCAAATGCCTAAAATTACCTATATAGATCATACTGGCCGCGACTATGTGGTCGAAGGAGAGACGG
>CAYVJO010000041.1:4441-11722 GCA_964451735.1 uncultured Hyphomicrobiaceae bacterium
CATGGAAACCGCGATCAAACATGACGTTCCCGGAATTGTAGCTGAGTGTGGCGGTGCTTGCTCTTGTGCAACGTGCCACGTCTACGTGGACGAAGATTGGCGGGCGGTTACAGGCGATCCGTCTCAAATGGAAGAAGATATGTTGGATTTCGCCTTCGACGTCCGTCCGGAAAGCCGATTAAGTTGCCAGCTGCGGATCACTGATGCCTATGATGGACTTGTCGTGAGAATTCCGGAACATCAAGGGTAAGCATTGCGACCGAAGCGCCCAATTCTGATCCCGATATTGTTTGGCGCATCGTCCTCCCCAATTCCAAAATGCGTTTACACAAGGCTTATGTCAGATGGTTGACAGTACCCCTATTCAAACGGATGCGGTTATCATCGGCGCTGGTCCAGTCGGACTTTTCGCAGTGTTTGAACTTGGGCTACTCGACATTAGAGCCCATGTCATCGACATTCTCGACCGCCCAGGCGGGCAATGCACCGAACTTTACCCGGAAAAGCCGATTTACGACATCCCCGCCCTGCCCGTTGTTACCGGACAAGAGCTCACTGACCGCCTCATGGAACAGATCAAACCATTCGAGCCGACGTTTCACTTTTCACAGCGCGTCGACAGGCTGACCCGAATCGATGGCGGCTTTGAGCTTGAGACTGACGCAGGCGAGCGTTTCATGGCGAAAATCGTCATCATTGCGGCTGGAGGCGGCTCATTCACAGCGAAAAGACCGCCTCTCGACGGCATCGAGGCTTATGAAGGCCGCTCCGTTTTCTACGCTGTCCGCCGTATTGAGGATTTCCGCGGCAGGGACATCGTAATCGTTGGAGGCGGCGACTCAGCGCTCGATTGGGTGTTGAACCTGCAACCGATCGCCAAGTCTTTAACGCTTGTACACCGCCGTGATGAATTCCGAGCGGCTCCAGACAGCGTGAAGAAAATGCGCGAGCTTGCCGCCAACGGCTTGATACGGTTCCGGACTGGCCAAGTCACGAAGCTGTCCGGCGTAGACGGGCAGCTTCAAGCTGTAACCGTTCGCGGCACGGATGGCGAAGTCTTCGATCTGCCTTGCGACCGTCTGATGCCTTTTTTCGGCCTGACTATGAAGCTTGGCCCAGTCGCAGATTGGGGGCTCAACCTAAACGAGAATCTGATTGGCGTGGATACGGCGAAATTCGAAACGTCCGAGAAAGGTATTTTCGCCGTTGGTGACATTAATCATTATCCGGGTAAACTCAAGCTTATCCTGTCAGGCTTTCATGAGGCCGCTTTGATGGCGCAGCAGGCTTATCGCTATATCTATCCAGACAAGCGGCTATTGTTTCAATACACGACATCCTCTTCCAATTTGCAAAAAAAACTAGGCGTTATTTAGCTGTGGCGCATGTATCGGCTCAGTTCAGCATAACTGGCCGGGTCCACCAATCCGGGCGTTCATTCATGAGCTTTTGCGCTGCAGATTGCGCGTCAGCGGCCCCGGCGAACATCGCGAAACAGGTTGGACCACTGCCAGAAAGGCGCGCAAGCCTTACGCCTGGGGCCGCGGAAAGGGTCGAAAGCACCTCCTCAACCTCTGGCAGAAGACGCTTTGCAGGCGTTTCGAGATCGTTTCCCCGCGTGAGGGCGTAAGCAAAGAGTTCATCGGCGCTTGCAAAAGACGGATAGACGATACGGCTTGGCTGATCCGGCAAAGGTCCCGCATCGAGCGTATGGAAGACATCACGGGTGGAGAGGGGACGCAGCGGATTGACGAGAATGGCCGGGATCGGCGCCATCGGGGGCAAAATATGGAGACGCTCGCCTATGCCGCTCATCACAAGCGCACGCGCATAGAGGCAGCACGGCACGTCAGCACCGATGAGCTGCGCTGGCGCAACCAATTCCGAGATATCCGCCGGGGCACCGTTCGCGGCTTGCAACAAGCGCAAGGCCGCAGCTGCATCCGCCGAACCACCGCCAATTCCGGCTGCCACGGGCAAAGTCTTGATAAGCCGGAAAGCGCCGCTGACGCTGACGCCAAAGGCTCCCTCATACGCCTCGGCAGCTTTTTCGATCAGATTGACGCCTGATCTGAGCTCTTCGGCAAAAGGCCCTTCAATCTGAAGGCTTGGATCCGCGCCAGACCGATATTCCAGCAGATCGCCAAAATCGGCAAATAAGACGAGACTTTCTAGTTCATGATAACTATCACCGCGCTTGCCCTTTATTTCAAGAGTCAAATTTACCTTGGCGCGTGCAAGGCTCGTAAGAACCGGAGCGGCTGCAAAAGTCGCTCTTCTTGTTAAAAGCCGATCTCCCGCCATGTGGCTGGCATTATTTCGTTTTTATCGTTGGAGCAGTGGGGTTTTCCAAAGCGGCGCGCGTAGTAGGCTCCTCGACGAGCCCCTTCTCTAGCTTTTCGCGCAGCTTTTTCTCCTCTTCCTCCTCGGGTTTGAGGCCGAGCGCATACTTCCATTGAAAGCTGGCTTCGAGTTGGCGTCCGACTTTCCAGTAGGCGTCGCCCAGATGATCGTTGATGACAGGATCGTCGGGCTTTAGCTCAACTGCGCGTTCGAGATGTTTTACGGCTTGTTCGAAATCGTTCTGACGGTAATAGGCCCAACCGAGACTATCGACAAAATAGCCGTCATTGGGCCGTTTCTGCACAGCGCGCCGGATCAAATCCATCGCCTTTTCGAGGTTCACGTGCTGATCGACCCATGAATATCCCAGGTAGTTGAGAACCAATTCCTGATCAGGATCGATTTCAAGGGCCTTTTGCAGATCGGCTTCAGCTTTGCTCCAATCCTTGATCCGCTCATAACAGACGCCGCGCGCATAATGGATGGACCAATGCGACTTGTCTTGAGGGCCAAGTTTCTCCATCGCCTTCGTGTAGTAGGTGATAGCTTCAGCATAATCCTTGTTGCCGCGCAGTAAGTTGCCAAGCGTGTAATACGGACGCATGTCGTCTGGATATGCCTCGATCAAAGCCTTTAAAAGCGTCTTGGCTTCATCGATTTTCTCAAGCGAGTTGAGCGCATATGCTTTTCTGAGTTGCGCGTTGAGCCAAAGAGCGGTGTCGGGTGGAACCTTTCCGAAAGAGCTGGCGGCCAACTCGTATTTCTGAATTTGGTCGTAAAGCTCTCCGAGCGCGTAATTGGCGAGATTATGTTCGGGCTGCGCGTAGAGGGCGAGTTGCAGATAGATTTGACCAGCGTCAACGACACCATCCCCGGTCAGCGCTTCGCCTATGCCTTGGAAAACCTCCGCGAGGCCGTCCTGTGCGCTCGTAATGGAAAGGTCGGGTTTCGAGCGGCTATCTATCTCGCGGACGACGGTCTGGACAAGTGGGTTCGGGGAAGACGCCTCCAGATGTGGCTTGAGGATGGTTTTCGCCAAATCGATGTCGCCCCAATGAGCGGCATGCCGGGCGTAAGCCACTGATACTCTTACATTCTTCGAGTGTATTTTATGGAGAGATTTGTAAACCGTAGCCGCGGTCTGCTTCTGATTTGCAAGATCGGCGATCATCGCCCGGTGCAGCATTTCAATCTGCTGAGACCCCTCCGTCTGGGCCGCGCCGGTTTGTCCTGTCAGCTTGAGCGCCGTTTTGACCTGTTTGCGCTCCAGCGCCACCCATGCCCGCGCCAGCCGCGCGGTCAGTTCCGCAATCGGTCCGCTACCACCAGCCTCGAAATATTTGTCGGACAACGCGTAGTTTTTTTTCTTGAAGGCCTCGATCGCCAGAAAAAAGCTTGCAACCTTGTTTTCGCTTTTGCGGCCCTCAAGCTGATGGGCCAATTCACCAGCCAAATCGAAGTTGCCTGTCGCCACCTTGAGTTGAAATGCCTCTTCCAGTATCTCGCGGCTGTCGGGATCCTTTTCCAGCGCTTGCCGGTAATACTCGGCTGCGGTTTGATTGTCCCGCTGACTGCGTGCGATGCGACCGGCTAGGTAGCTCCCGAGCAGCGAATTGCTATCGACGATGAAATAGCTGTCGTCCGGCTCATGCGGATTTTCGCTCGCCCAGATCGGAGCGGCGGTGGTGAATGACAGAAACGCTCCCAGCAAAGCAGCGGACGCGCCTGTTTTTACTCCGGTCAATGTCATAGAACTCTTATCTCTTCAATCTGTGGCTTTCGCCTGATTATTTCAGATTTGATTCATCAAATTATCATACTGAACCAGCCGCATACAGTTGAGAAATTATATGACGAACATTCGCAAATCGTAAAAGATAGGTTCTGAGGGGAACGGGGCAATATTTTGACGCGTTCGGCATACTGTTCGGGGATAGGGCGCGTTTGCAACAAATATTCGTGATCGAGCAGGCGCTTATCGACCTTTGATGATACAAATGCTTATCGAATCAACTCGCTCCGCCCGCCTCGGTCTCAAGCCAAGCCTGACAACAAGCCCTTGCCAAATCGCGAACGCGCGAAATATAGCTTTGCCTTTCGGTAACCGAAATCACACCCCGCGCGTCTAGCAGATTGAAGATATGCGACGCTTTGATGCACTGGTCATATGCCGGCAACGCCATTTGGTGACGCTTTTCACCTTGCTCCGATCGAGACGCGCCAGCCGCCAGCAAGGCCTGACACTCTGCCTCTGCATCTCGGAAGTGCCGGAGCAGGATTTCCGTATTGGCGAATTCGAAATTGTGGCGTGAGTATTCCTGCTCAGCTTGCAGAAAGACATCGCCATAGACGACTTTTTTGGCGTCGTCCCGGCCGTTAAAATTCAGATCGTAGACGCGGTCCACGCTCTGACAATACATTGCGAGCCGTTCGAGCCCATAAGTCAGTTCCCCGCTTACAGGGTCACAATCAAAGCCCCCGACCTGTTGAAAATAGGTGAATTGCGACACTTCCATACCATCGCACCAGACTTCCCAGCCAAGCCCCCACGCTCCGAGGGTCGGACTTTCCCAATCATCCTCGACGAAACGGATATCATGCCGGTCAGGATCAATGCCGATCGCAAAAAGGCTCTTCAGGTAGAGGTCCTGAATGTCTTCGGGCGAAGGCTTCATAATGACCTGAAACTGATAATAATGCTGAAGACGGTTCGGATTCTCGCCGTAGCGTCCGTCTTTAGGCCGGCGCGAAGGCTGTACATAGGCCGCGTTCCAGGGCTTGGGCCCAAGCGAACGCAGTGTCGTGGCGGGATGGAATGTCCCCGCGCCGACCTCCATGTCATACGGTTGAAGAATGACGCAGCCTTGCTCGGCCCAGAAATGCTGGAGGGTTAGAATCAGATCCTGAAAGGATTTATGCGGTGAAAGGCCGTATTTGCCCACAAGGTCTGGTGCCCCGATGGAATTTACATTCTCAGGCGGTCCCAAGGCTTTTTTTCCCGGCAAAGGCCGTGTCTTGGAGCTACGATTTCTGGCGCTCGATTTTGACGCATCTGTTCGTTTCATAGATATATGCTGGAATCATTGAATGGAGCACTTCTGTGCGGAGAATGATGTGCGCAGGTAAATATGTATTTTTATACCTAAGCTTGTTTGCCGCGTCGCGCTCAGTCGGAAGCCGCCGTGACGTGTAGATTACGGTCATTGATTATCGCAAAAGCTTGGCGCCGATGCCATGGGAAGAGATGGTCTGATAAACGCCAGTCGCCGGATTAAATTGAAGCGTCGGAATACGACTGATTTGCGCCATTGCCATGGCCCTATCGAGCCGCGCCATTTGTGTATCTACACGATCGACCTCACGCCGGACCCAACGCGCTCCAAACCATACCGCCATGGCTGTAAAGCCAACAAACACCAAATGAAGCAACATTCAACACCTCAACAAACGCTGCACTTGGATAACGCGGAACTAGAACCCAAACTTCGCCCAAATCGCTCGGGCTTCGATGGCGGAGATCGCTTCATCGGCAAAACCTGTTGTTACACGCCCGAATTGCGCACCATCGAAAACCGACAGGACACCCAGACTTCTGCGGCGAAACAAGCCCCGTTCAGCTGAAACGAGCTGGAGCCGAACCTTTTCGCCGTAAAGTTCACGCATCTTCGTTCTGACATCCATAATGCCATCGATGAGACCAAGCTCAAGCGCTTGCCGCCCGCTCCAGAATTCTCCTGTGAATAACTGAGCCTCTGCCGCTTCGATCCTGCGGCCGCGCCTGTCGCGTACAAGACCCTTGAAATCCTCATGAATGCTGGCCTGCAAGGATTTTAAACGCTCTATATCCTCAGGCTTTTCCGGTTGGAAAGCGTCGAGGGTCATTTTCCGCTCCCCAGCCGTATGAACGCGCCGCTCAACGCCGATCTTGCCGATCAGTTCGACAAAGCCGAAGCCAGAGTAGATCACGCCAATCGATCCGATGATCGAGGAAGTGTCGGCATAGAGCTCATCGCCCGCGCACATGATCATATATCCGCCGGAGGCCGCGACATCCTCTGCGAACATGAAGACGCGCACATTCTTCTCCTTGGCGAGATCTCGAATGCGCTGGAAGATAAGCCGCGACTGAACGGGGGAGCCGCCTGGCGAATTGATCTGGATAGCGATCGCATCCTCAGAAAGCGAGAAAGCGCGTTCCAGCGTTGTCGCCGCATTGGCGAGCGTCAGCCCCTCCCGAAGCGGTGTAGCGGAGCCGATAACGCCGCTCAAACGAACGACCGGCACGACTGGTGCGCTATTGAAGAGACGTTTGATGCTTTTGACTATCTTCATGGTATTGGGAGCTTTGGGAGTTCAAGTTACGGATGGACGAGCGGCGGATCGAATTTGAAGGCCGAAAGAGCTAACTCTCCGGCATAATCAACGTATGGGGGACGCAAACAATACGCCTCTCCCAATGATGAAATGCTACTTACCGCCCATAACGTCAAGGCTTTGGCCATCCCGTAGAACCGCCTCCGCGTCTGAGGTATATGCATGGCCCTGGACATGCAGGGTCATGCCAGGCTTAAGGCTCATTGGCGCGCGGCTGCCTTTACGGCCCTGCAGTAAAATCCGTGTCGCCGCCGCGCCGGCCCTTGGAAAAAGCGGATAGATCGTCAGCCCGCCAAAACGCCCCACGCAAAGCGCCAGAAGGCGCCCCAAAGCGTCCGCCCTATGAACAATGGTGGCGGTTCCTCCCGGCCGTAAGAAAGCAGCGAGACATTTGATCCAGCGTTCAAGATCCCCAGGACCGAGCGAATGCGCCTGGCGCAGGCCTTTATCGGCGGGAAGCCGCGCTTCGCCGGAAACCAGATATGGAGGATTGACGACGGCGTGATCGAAGCTTTCGGGATCAAGTTCCAAGGCCCGCTCCAGATGTCGATCGATGCTCCTGGA
>CAYVJO010000042.1:0-11702 GCA_964451735.1 uncultured Hyphomicrobiaceae bacterium
CCGAGGGACTGATCGCGGTCGAGCGCTCGTTTTCCATCATATCGCGCGGCATCAGATGCCGGCGGTTGGAAGTCGCGTAGAAGATCACGTTTTCGGGCCGCCCCTCTATGCCGCCTTCGAGGACCGCTTTTAGTGACTTGTAGGATGTGTCGTCGGCGTCGAATGAGAGGTCGTCGCAAAAGACGATGAAACGGTGCGGCGCGCGGCGGAGGTGGGCGAGACAAGCAGGAAGGCTTGAAATATCCTCCCGGTGGATCTCGACCAGCTTTAGGCCGGGAGCAGTGCCATCGGATACGTTCGCGCCAAGATCGTTCAGAACGGCGGCATGGACGGCCTTGACAAGCGAGCTTTTGCCCATGCCCCTTGCGCCCCATAATAGCGCATTGTTCGCGGGAAGCCCTCGTGCGAAACGTTCAGTATTGGCGCGGAGCGTGTCGCGCATGCCCTCCACGGACTTCAGGAGCGACAGGTCAACGCGATTCACCTTCATGACCGGGAGCAACGCCTCAGGATGCGTTTGCCATATGAATGCGTCGGCGGCGGCGAAATCCGGTTCGGCGGGGAGGGGGGGAGCGAGACGCTCAAGCGCCAGGGCGATTCGTTCGAGCACATTCTGGGCCGCCAGATCAGCCGGTGAGAGGAGGTCCGCGTTCTGAGGGCGAGCGAGTGACATGGGGCGTTTCCTTGGCATGAATACTTGGCATTAGCAGGTTCGGGAGGATTTCCTGCACGATAAACGGCTCGAATGGGCCAAGCGAACCGCTTTTCGTCAAGGACGGCAATCAAATAACGCATTCAGGACTAGCCGGACCGCTTTCACCGCGCTATGGAAGAAAAGAATTCCTGCCGGGCGGGGCGTTGCATCGCGCGTCAAGCTCATTATATTCGGCAAAACTCGTAAACAGTCCGCAGGGCCAAGTCCGAAAGGACGAAGCGTTTCCAAGGAGGTCTCTCGACGATGTTTATAACGGAAGCCTTTGCTCAGCAGACGCAGGCGCCCGGCGGAGGATCGATGCTGATCCAGCTTCTTCCTTTCATTCTGATTCTCGGCATCATGTATTTCCTGATCATCCGGCCACAACAGAAGCGGCTCAAGGAGCATAGGGACATGATCGCCTCGATCCGTCGCAATGACACGGTCGTAACCGCGGGTGGCATGATCGGCAAGGTGACGAAAGTTATTGGCGAAAACGAGCTTCAGGTCGAATTGGCCGAAGGCGTGAGGGTCCGCGTTATACGCAACACGATCGCGGAAGTGCGCACCCGGGGCGATGTCCGCGAGGTCGAAGCCCGCAAGGCGATCGCTCGCAAGGACGAAGACGCCGATGAGGAGGATGAAGGCGACGAAGAGCACCGCGCCGCTCCCCCAACAAAAGCGGCAAACGCCAACCGCGCCTCTACGGAGCGTGGCGGCACTGCCGAAAAAGACATTTGACGCGCCGCCAGTAAAAGCGGAAGCCGGTCTTCTAAAACAAGACGCTTGCAGCGCTTGTTTAGGGTAGCGGCCGTTATTAACAACGAGCAGCGCGATTCCCCGTCTGGCCACAGCCATGGCCGGTTTCTTCGCGAAGGCGTATAAGATGCTGCATTTCGAACGCTGGAAATCCATATTGATTATTGCCGTTGCGGCCGGGGGCATCCTGTTTTCCCTGCCCAATCTGTTCGCTCCAAGCCTGCTCCAAAATCTCCCGAGCTGGATGCAGATCCGAATGCCCCTGGGGCTCGACCTTCAGGGCGGTTCACACCTGCTTCTCCAGATGAACACCAACGAGCTGCGGGACGATTGGCTTGAGTCTATCGCGGGAGAAGTGCGCCAGAAACTGCGCGAGGAACGGATCGGCTATGCCGGTCTCGGTCGGTCTGGAGAAGAAGTTAGAGTGACGATACGGCGGGCGGAGGATGTCGAAACGGCGTTCAGCAAGCTCAAAGAGCTTGCCCAACCTGTGTCAAACATCATTCTCGGCGAAGTTGGGACGGATCTTGACGTCGAGCGCGGCGAGGGAAATGTCATAAGGCTGCGCCCGTCGAACGCCGCTTTTATGGAACGCACGACTGTCGCTGTCGGCTCTGCGATCGAAACCATCCGTCGCCGCGTGGATGCGCTCGGCACGACCGAGCCGACCATCCAGCGTCAGGGTGAAAACCGTATCCTTCTGCAAGTGCCGGGTTTTGACGATCCGGCTCAGCTCAAGGAGCTGGTCGGCCAAACCGCCAAGCTGACCTTCCATCTGGTCGATCCCACCATGACACCGTCCGAGGCGGCGGCCGGATCGCCCCCGCCCGGGTCGGCCATATATCAGTCTCAACAGCCTGGAGAGCCGCCCTATCTTCTGCAAAGGCGCTCGATCGTCAGCGGTGAGGACCTCGTCGACTCCCAACCTGGTTTCGATCAGCGCACGAACGAGCCGATCGTGTCTTTCCGCTTCAATTCATCCGGGGCTCAACGTTTCGGACGGGTAACGCAGGAAAATGTCGGCAGGCCATTTGCCATCGTGCTGGATGACAAGGTTATTTCCGCACCCGTCATCCGTGAACCGATATTGGGCGGTTCGGGACAGATTTCGGGTAATTTCAGCGTTCAAGAGGCTAATAATCTGGCCATCCTCTTGCGTTCGGGCGCGTTGCCAGCTTCGCTTCTGGTGATCGAGGAACGTTCGGTCGGCGCAAGCCTTGGAGCGGACTCCGTCGCGGCGGGCGGAATGGCGGCGATCGTCGCTTTCGTCGCTGTGGTGGTGTTCATGATCGGATGCTATGGGCTTTTTGGGATTTTTGCGGTTGTCTCGCTTGTCGTCAACGTCACGCTCATCGTTTCTGCCTTGTCTCTGCTACAGGCAACGCTAACGCTGCCAGGCATAGCTGGCATCGCGCTGACGATGGGCGTTGCCGTCGACTCCAATGTTCTGATTTTCGAGCGTATCCGCGAGGAGGTCCGGTCTGGAAAATCGACGATACTTGCCATCGAAGCCGGTTTCTCCCGGGCTTATTCGACGATCATAGACGCCAATTTGACCGGCCTTCTTGGCGGGATCATTCTATTTTGGCTCGGCGTTGGGCCAGTTCGCGGATTTGCCGTTACGCTTTGCATCGGCATTATGGCGTCCATGTTCACCGCGATCACTTTGACCCGTCTCATGATTGTCGAATGGCTGCGCCTCGCCAGGCCGCAAGCCGTACCGATTTGAGGATAGCTGCATGGCCTTCGCATTCAAACCGATCAAACTTGTTCCGCAAAATACGAAAATTCCGTTTTCGTCTTACTTCCGCCTGTGCCTTGGGATCTCCGGCGCGATAATGATAGCGTCTGCCATCCTGATCGCGACTATGGGGCTCAATTTCGGCATCGATTTTCGCGGCGGCACGATGATCGAGATCCGGTCCACGGACGGTCCGGCCAACATCTCCGAAATCCGTTCTAATATTGGAAATCTCGGCCTTGGCGAAATTCAGATCCAGGAGTTCGGCTCTTCGGACGAGGTTCTGATCCGCGTGGCCACACAGCCGGGCGGGGAAGAGGCTCAGCAGAAGGTCGTGAACACAATTCAAAGCGCGCTCGGGGCCAATGTCGAAATCCGCCGGACCGAGGTCGTGGGTGCAACAGTATCGGGCGAATTGGTCGATCAGGCGATCATTGCGCTCGTCCTTACATGCTTTGGCATATTCGTCTATGTTTGGTTCCGCTTCGAATGGCAATTCGCCACAGGGGCCATCGTTGCCCTGTTCCACGATGTTTTCATAACGATTGGCGTATTCTCGCTGACGCAGCTCGATTTCGACCTGACTATTGTAGCGGCGCTACTAACTGTGCTTGGTTATTCTATCAATGATACGGTCGTGATCTATGACCGCATTCGTGAGAATTTACGAAAATACAAAAAGAAACCTTTGCCTGAATTGGTCGATCTGTCGATCAACGAGACCTTGTCCCGAACGGTGATGACAACAGGCACGACGTTTCTTGCTCTTCTGGCTCTGTATATCTTCGGCGGCGAGGTGATACGCGGCTTTACCTTCGGCATTTTGTTCGGAATTTTAATCGGAACCTACTCCACTGTGTTCATCGCGGCCCCCTTCATTGAAATATTCGGTGTGAAGCGTGATTGGAGCGGCGTAAAGGCTCCGTCTTCACCTTCTGAGAGACGCACCGCGGATGTGTGACGGCTGTCCATGCCAATCCGCGCGACAGTGCATACACCTCTGCTGACCGGGCGTCCGCCGATATCCGGTTATGGGCGCGGCTGGTTCCGTCTCGGCGGTATCGAGCATTCCGGCTCGCTGCTGATCCTGCCCACGGGCGGTTACCCATGGGAAGCCCGCGATGCGGCCGGCTTGTCGCCCGATACGTTCAGGCGAGTGCTGCAAGAAGGGGCGCCGATTGGTTTCCTTATCCTTGGTACCGGCGCCACCCAAATATTTCCTGCCCCTGATTTGCGCGCTGCTTTCGCGGCAGCCGGTCTTGGGCTTGACGCCATGGACACGGGCGCGGCCTGCCGCACCTATAATATTCTGCTCGCCGAGGAGCGCGTCTTCGCGGCCGCGCTGATCGCAATCGTTTAAGTTCGCCAGTCGAACTCAACGGCGGAGACCCTTTTGCCCCGGCCCATGCAGGACAATCTCCACTATATGAGCGACCTCGTGCGCAGCGGGGATCGGGAACGCTATTGGTCAGCGCTTTTGGCGCCGGAAAGCGAGCGCGACGATCTCATCGCGCTTTACGCCTTCCATCTCGAAATCGCGCGCGCGCCGGAGCAGGTCAGTGAGCCCCATCTCGGAGAGATCCGGCTTCAATGGTGGCATGATGCGCTCAGTGCCGCTTTTCGAGGCGATCCTGCCGATCACCCGGTGCTAGCGGATATGGTGGCGATGGCGCTGCGTCGGAATTTGCCGCAGGCCGCGCTTCTGGGCATGATCGAGGCGCGCCGTTTCGACCTGCAAGAGAGCCTTTTGCCCGATTTCGACGCGCTTGAAGCCTATTTGACTGCGACCGCAGGGAGCGTTTTCAGCCTTGGCGCGCGTATTCTGGGAAGCAACGCAGAAGAAGCGGATCGGCTTGGCCACAGCGCGGGGATCGCTTACGGATTGTGCGGCATGATACGGTCGCTGCCGTACCATGCGGCGCGAGGGCGCGTGTTTCTGCCGCAAAGCCTGCTTGCTAAACACGGGCTGCATCCGGACGCGATTATCATGCGCGACGACAATCCGGATCTGCGGGCCGCTCTGCGCGAGATGGCCCAGCGCGCCGCACAAGCACTGGTGTCATTCCGCGCCGGCGCATTAGGATTGCCCCGCCTTATCCGCCCAGCCTATCTGCCGTCGGCCCTCGTGTCGCGCTACCTCGAAAAGCTTTCAGCGCCGGACTACCGCCCCTTCGAGACATCGCTCGGGTTGAATCCCCTGTACAGCTACGTTTTGATCTGGCGCGCTTATCTGAAAGGCAGCTTCTGAAACGCGCTGCTGGACGATTAGAAAAAAGTGGGCACCGGTTTTTTGACAATCGTTCGTAAGCATAGAGATATAGATAAGGATCGTATCTGTCTGAATGATCCTCATCTTGGAGATGCTCTGGCAAACTCTGGTCAGTTCGGAAATTGGCTGACGTCAACGGGTTCGCCCATCTGTATATAGAAAAAGGCGAGCGTGAGACCGACGGCTAGTCCCAATAGGAATTTGGTCATGGCTGCTATGATCCTTTACAGTCTTGTTCGATGCAACGTGTCGCCTGCGGCAGTCCCAGGCGCTTACGGTGCCATCATTCTTATCGAGTGGTGCGAATTTGACATTTGACTTTCGGCGGCACCCAAGCTCTCTCGGTACGCCAAAACCAAAAATTTTGATCGATAACATAGAGTTAAAAGGTTGATCTTGTAAATAAACCATTAGCAAATGAAGGCGCTGCAACGGAGTACAAATGTTTCACTCGAACCAAATAGCCGCAGAATACGGCCAACTTCGGGATGGGACACTGGTTGAAAATACGCAAAGCACATACATAAAGTTTAAGCAGAGTTGGTATGAACGGCTTTTCCGGATTTGCAAAAAACGCTGCCAGAGCAAAGCACACTGAGCAGGCATTCTTTAGTTAACCAACAAATGCCTGCTTTGACGCCACGGTCCCGGTTCTAAAATGCCGGCGCGTCGTTCAACCGGACTTGATCAGTAGCATGTCCGGTAGATTGAACCCTATCGGGACTTGCATGCTTGCGCACGATTCTCAGGAAGGCGGATGTATCTTTCCTGTTCGTATGCGAACCACGCGATAAGTACTATCGCATTGACTTGAAAGGCCGGCCAATCCGTGTGCACGCGTTATGTTCCCACTTCGTGACTCCGTTCCGCAAGAGCGAACCCCGGCCGTCGTGTACGGCCTCATTGTGATCAATGCGCTCGTGTTTCTCTATCAGATCAATCTGGGACCGTATGAGGCCGTTCGCTTTACCTATTATTACGGCCTTGTGCCTTTTGCTTTTTTCGAGCTTGGGGGAGAGTTACGGGCAGGGGTCGCCATGACCGATTTCTGGCCATTCCTGACGTCAACGTTTCTGCATGGCGGATGGCTGCATATCATTCTGAATATGTGGACGCTCTATATTTTCGGCTCCACGCTCGAAGGTCGCATCGGCTCCTTGCAGTTTTTGCTGTTTTACCTTTGTTGTGCGGTCGCCTCGACCTATGTTCACGGCTATTTCAATACCGCTTCCGAAGTGCCCGTAATCGGGGCTTCAGGTGCGATTGCAGGAGTGATCGGGGCTTATGCAGTGCGTTTTCCGCGCGCTCGTATAACGTTGCTGTTTCCCATAGTGATTATTCCCTTTATCTTCACCATACCGGCGTTGGCCTATGCGGCAATCTGGTTCGCAATACAGCTGCTTCAAGGCACCTGGGAAGCGATGTTGCCGAGCATGGGTGGCGGCATTGCCTGGTGGGCGCATATTGGCGGCTTTGTCGCTGGCCTCGCGCTCCTGCCGTTTTTTTTGATTTTCGCGCCCGCCGCCGCTATCCCTGACCGCATGCGGCGCGGGCCGTGGGATGATCCGCCGGATGGCCGATGAGCATAGACGGGCTAGACATAGAGGCAACAGGAACGCCGAACCGTAAAGAGGCGGGGACGGACGTCATCGCCGCTTATCTGAAGCATCTGGGTACGGGGCCGGGTGTCTACCGGATGCTGGATGCGCATGGCGAGGTGATCTATGTCGGTAAGGCGCGGAACCTGAAGGCGCGCGTATCGAACTATGCCCGGCTCGGGGGCCATGCCAACCGTATCGCACGGATGATCGCTTCGACAGTCTCGATGGAGTTCGTAACCACTGCGACCGAATCCGAAGCGCTGTTGCTCGAAGCTAATCTTATCAAGCGTTTCCGCCCAGCATACAACGTGCTGATGCGGGATGACAAATCCTTCCCCTATATCGTCATCGCCCGCGATCACGCTACGCCCCGCCTCATGAAGCATCGCGGCGCGCGCACCATCAAGGGCGACTATTTTGGCCCGTTCGCCTCGGCTGGCGCGGTCAACCGCACGATCAACATGCTGGAGCGGGCATTCTTGCTGCGCACCTGCTCGGACAGCGTTTACGAGACCCGCACGCGCCCTTGCCTTTTGCACCAGATCAAGCGCTGTTCCGCGCCATGCACCGGGGAGATCGGCGAGGAAGAGTATGGCCGCCTTGTCGAAGATGCCGTACGTTTTCTGGCGGGCAAGACGGACAGTGTACAGAAGAAGCTGAATGCGCTGATGGAAGATGCGAGCGCGGCGCTGGAATTCGAACGGGCAGCCCGATATCGAGACCGGCTCTGGGCGCTTGCCCATGTGCAGGCCGCGCAAGGCATCAATCCGCGAGGCGTCGAGGAAGCGGACGTTTTTGCGGCTTGCCAGGACGGAGGGCAAACCTGCATTCAGGTGTTTTTTTTCCGGGCTGGGCAGAATTGGGGCAACCGTGCTTACTTTCCCCGCGCCGACCGCTCGTTAGGGCCCGACGAGGTGCTGGAAAGCTTCATCGCGCAGTTCTATGACGACAAGCCTGTACCGCGCTGCATTTATCTCTCGCATGATTTTCCCGAGCGCGCGCTTCTCGCCGAAGCTCTGAGTGTGAAGGCGGAGCGCAAGGTCGAGATCGCTGTTCCTCAGCGTGGAGAAAAAGCCGGGCTTGTCGCGCACGCTTTGACCAACGCCAAGGAGGCACTGGGGCGCAAATTGGCCGAGGCGTCGAGCCAGGCTAAGCTTCTTGACGGCGTGGCGAATGTCTTCGGGCTCGACCGGCGGCCGGAGCGCATCGAGGTTTACGACAACAGCCACATTCAAGGCGCGAACGCCGTAGGGGCAATGATCGTGGCTGGTCCGGAGGGCTTCATCAAAAACCAATATCGTAAGTTCAATATCAAGTCTGAGACTCTCACCCCCGGCGACGACTACGCCATGATGCGCGAGGTGTTGCGGAGGCGCTTTGCGCGGCTGGTCAAGGAGCGAACGGCGGCAGAACCTAAGCCTCAATCCGGGGCCCTGCCGGCTAACCATAAGGCCGCGCCAGGGTCGAATGATGCCCCCGTCAGCGCTCAAGGTAATTTTGAGGTCAGCACGCAAAGGCTCCATATCGGGGGCGACGAAGGAGACTTTGAATATCGAGAGCAAGGTCACGAAAGCGACGAAACTGCCGGTCATGAGGCCGCTGGCGCTGGCAAAGCCGCCAAATGGTCCGTGCCTGACCTCGTGCTGATCGACGGCGGCGCGGGACAGCTCAGCGCGGCTCGCCAAGTCCTTGCCGAACTCGGAGTCTCCGACATCCCTCTCGCCGGTATTGCCAAAGGCCCAGACCGCAACGCAGGTCGCGAGCATTTTTTCCAGGCCGAACGCCCGTCTTTTATGCTGGAGCCGCGGGATCCTGTTCTCTATTTCGTACAGCGTCTGCGCGACGAGGCCCACCGCTTCGCCATCGGGGCGCATCGCGCCAAGCGCTCCAAGGCCATCACCGAAAATCCGCTCGACGGCATTCCCGGCATCGGCCCAAAGCGCCGCCGCGCTTTGCTCAAGCATTTCGGTTCGGCTAAGTCGATCGCCCGCGCGGGTATTGAGGATTTGCAAGCTGTGGAAGGCGTCAGCGCCGCGATGGCACAGACAATTTATAGTTTTTTCAGGGACAGATAATTATGAGCTTATTTCGTATATTTTACAGTTATCAGGAATAAAATATGAAAAAATTATATATATTTTTTTGTTCTTTACATTGATGCCAAAAATTCCATCGAATATTGCGGAAAAGTCGCCTAGTTTTTTCTCTTAATTATCCTGAAATGATAGCGATTCGGCGCGTTTACAAAGATATCAAAGATAGCATTTCTCAGTTTCTGTTTAAGAAGCGGACGCGCATCCTTGAGAATTGCGGTCCGTCAGGGGAAAACAGGACGGGCTATGTTGATAGGAAAGAAGGCGTTCGCAAATTTATTCGCGAAACCGGCTCGGAGGACTCCATGCTCACTATTAACGATTATTATGATGATGGAGGTAGCCTGCGTTTTGTTTTCATCACCGCTGGCTCGGTTAACGGCACGCGCATGGAGCAACGCATTTACTTCAACATGAGCAGCGTACGGATCCGAGAGGATCCAAAATTTGTAGAAGGACCTGGCTACCCGTTTCTACGCTTTTCCGATCAGGATGGCTTGTTGTCTCACGATGGGCTGCGCGCTTATGCTGAGCGTTGCGGAGACGGCGCTTAGAGCCACTTTGGTGGCCAGCTCTCATAGTCACCCGGCACGACAGGCTTCACAGATGGTATGCGCTGACTAGGACACGATCTGAAGAAGTCGTCGCCGGTTTTTCTGAAGATCGTGCGTAGATCAGCGGATATGGATCAGGATCGTTTCCATTTGAAATGACCCTGATCTAACGGTCTGCCCTGCCTGGGAGAAGTCTGTCCGCTTTTAAATTGCCGAGTCCTTGCGTTATCTGGAACCACAAGACCCGAATTTTATTTCCCCATCAGGCTATGACCGTTAAACAGGGGAAGAACAATAAAGCGGTCAAAATCAAAAATGCCACGAATCTTAAGCAGGGACGTACATGATTAGCTACGTGGGACGATATATCATTTCCGGCATACTGACTGTCATACCGCTATGGGTGACATGGCTGGTTGTCGATTTCGTTTTCCGCCAGCTTTTGCGGATTGGCAGCCCCATAGTCGCTGCGTTCCGGACACAGCTTACGCAAAGCGCACCTGAGCTTGCGGAAAGGATCAGTTGGCCTTTGACCGACGACATTATGGCTATCGTTCTAACTCTATCGATGTTCTACCTTTTAGGGTTGGTGGCCAATCGGGTCGTGGGACGGCAGATCTTGAATGCGCTTGAGTCCGCGCTCGACCGGCTACCCTTGGTGCAGACGATTTATGGTGGCGTCAAGAAACTCATCGGCGCGTTACAGCAGAAGCCTGATGGCGTTCAGCGCGTCGTCCTTATCGACTTTCCTTCGAAGGAAATGAAAGCCGTTGGGCTCGTGACGCGCGTTATGACCGAGCAAGGAACCGGCCGCCAACTGGCCATCGTCTATGTGCCGACAACGCCGAACCCAACATCGGGTTATCTGGAAGTGGTCCCAGTAGAGCGCGTAGTCTCGACCGATTGGACGCTGGATGAAGCGATGAACTTCGTGATCTCGGCAGGGGCCGTCGCGCCGGACCGAATCGTGTTCAGCAGGCCGGACGAATTGACGGGCGAGGACAGGACCGCCCGCGCCGCCGAGCAGGCCGCTTTATCCGGCGGTGAAACGGCAGCGATGAACAAGACGTGAGCGACGGCCGCGGGTTGACTGCTTCGGTTTCGGTAACGAGACTGCGGGATGGCTTTAGGTTTCCTGCAAGTCTATTATGACGAGGAGAGTGCAATGATCCGAACCGTGATATTCGCCATAAGCGAGCTTTCAGCCATATTCTTCGGAATATATATGGGATTTTTTCTCTTTGGATCTCCCGAATACACACCACCTCCCGAGACAGCAATCCAGCAGACTTTCATTTTTTGCACCATTTGCATTCTTTACTGGTGGCTCCAGTCGGGAAGTCTTGCTTTGTCCGGCGTGGGCTCCTCGATCGCTATGGCGACCGATATTCTGGTTTCGCTCGTCCCGATACTGGTCATCGGCTACGCAATCATCGACTTCTGGCGCGACTCCCTTCCACTGTCCGACTACAAGCAATACGCTGCCTATTTTGCGCTTGCGGTCGTGCTTCTCGACGTAACCTTCAACGCCATGATCATGGCGCGCCTGAGCCGCCGCTATCTCGGCGAGATGACGGGGTAAGGCAGGGAATGAGAAGGGCCTGGGCCGTCATGTCGCTTCGCCGCCACCTGGCGAAGCCAAGTCATGCTCAGAATAGGAAACCTTCCCAGTCTCGCGCCTTGCAGCGCTGCATAAGCTTCGCGACAGCCGTGTTATGTAATGTCGGGAAATTGATTTCCCATCGGCGCCGTCGAGCGCCGTACTCGACACGAGACACGGAATGCCCGCCAAGCCGATGCCATCTGACGCACTGGTAAAAGCCCCGCTAAGCGATGAAGCGTGGGCGCGCGTCGCTTTTTTGCGCTTTTATGAAGCGGAGCAAAACTTCGCGGCGCTAAAAGAGAATGTCAAGCCCATCATCACGGTGGCGCGTGTTCTGGAGCGCTGCTTGCGGGCGGGCGGCAAGGTTATGTTCTGCGGCAATGGCGGG
>CAYVJO010000043.1:0-11602 GCA_964451735.1 uncultured Hyphomicrobiaceae bacterium
ACGGCGCGCTCGACCGAGGCAATGTCCAAGCCCCGCATCGTTTTTAGGCCGGTTTCCCCCATAATCCGGGCGAGGCGTCAACCGGCTCCTGCAAGGCATCGGACAGAACCGAGTCGTCGGATATGTCGATCAACTGCGCCACCTCCCCGGAAACAGCGACGGGCTTGTGGTTCGCGAAGGCTTCATGGTTCACCTCGATCTGGGTCAGGTCATAAAGATAATTCACCATCAGCCCGTAGGACTCGCGAACCCCCTTACAGGACAAATCCGCCATCCAATCGATACGTTCGATGCGCGCGCCATTGCCGAGGTGGAAACGCGCCACGGGGTCGCGTGCCCCCCACTCGAAGCCCGCGCCGGCAATATAACGTGCGCCAAGCCGGAGCAGCGCGCTCTGCAGTAACGCTGTCCGGCTATAGCCGTCGGCTTCAGCCGCGGCGGCAAGACCGAGCACGGCAACCCTCAGATCGCTTTTGCCGGTTTCCTGAAGAATGCGCTCGCTCAAAGCGCGGGGCAGATGCACAGCCAACCCGGTCTCGGGATTTTCAAGCCATGAGCGGAACCCCGGCATCGGCGACAGTGTGGCGAAGGTTTTCAAGCCAGGCAACTCGTCGGCGAGATCCGAGGCGACCTGCTTGATCAACAGATTACCGAAAGAGACGCCGCGCAGACCAGGCTGGCAGTTTGAAATCGAGTAAAAAACCGCAGTGTCCGCAGTGAATTCCGAACCAGGCTCAACGGGCGCGCGAATGATCGGCTCGATCTTGCCGGCTATCTCGTTCAAAAGCGCGACTTCGACGAAAATCAGCGGCTCATCGGGTAGGGCCGGATGGAAGAAAGCGAAGCAGCGTCGGTCGGGCGCCAGACGGCGGCGCAAATCCTCCCAGCCGCCGATGGCGTGCACGGCCTCATAGGCGATAAGCTTTTCCAGTATCGCGGCCGGTGTCTTCCAGTCGATCCGCTGAAGCTCCAGAAAGCCCCGGTTGAACCAGGAACCAAACAAATGGAGCAGGTCGGCGTTGACGGGTTGCAGGGCTTGATTGGCCGGAAGCTGCTCAAGGAGCTCGGCGCGCAGCCTGACGAGGGCACCCATGCCCTCCGGCGCAATGTTCATTCTCCGGAACAACTCCTGTCGCGGCGGCTCAACGGCTTCGCTGAGTTTGGCAAGATTGTCGGGCGTGGGGTTGGCGCGCCATCGATCCGCCGCGGTCGCAAGAGCCTGCTCATCGGGCGCATAGCGTTTTGCTAGAATGTTGAGAAAGGCGAAGCGGTCGGCGCTGGCGAAGGACTCCACGAGATGGACGAGATCGTGCGCGATGACCGTCCCGAGGACTTCGCCGCGCCCGGAAAGCAACGCGTCGCAAAGCGCGGCGGCACGCTCAACCGGCGAGCCCTCGCCCGCCGCAGTGGCGATCGGCTCCTGATCCCAGACCAGCGCACCGCGAAGCTTATCGATGAGACGCAGCGCGGTGCGCGACGCGCGCGACACCACATTACCCGTATTCCCCGGCTGCGCGGGGATCGTCGTGGGAAGAAGTTCGCGCGTCTCCATCTCGCTGAGTAGCGCCGCCCGGTCTGCGTCCAGTTTCGGGGCGGGCCTTCGTATCTCGGGATCAGGGAAGCCGGAAAGCTTGATCGGGTTGCCAGCCATGAGCAACGAGCCCGTATCGGGATCGTCTGCCGTGACGACCATGTTCCGCGCGCGCACTTGCGGATCGTTCAAAACCTTGTCGATGGGATTGATAGCCCCGCATGGCACGCCGGCCCCGTCGAGTATCGCAAGCCATTCCTCGATGGTTCGCGATTGAAGCGCTGAATTGATGCCAGCGGCGAGCGGCTCACAGTTTTGCGTACGCAGTCCGTTCGACAGATATCGCGGGTCGCTGGCTAGCCCCGGCACGCCGATCGCATTCGCCATTTTCTGGAAAAGCGTGTCGTTGCCCGCGGCAATGACCAACCAGCCGTCTTTGGCCTCGAAGGCCGCGAAGGGCGTGATGGAAGGATGGCGTGCGCCGAGCGGTCCGGCGACCTCGCCTGTGGCGGCGTAACGGGCGATGGCGTTTTCCAGGATCGCCACCTGACAATCCAGCATCCCGACATCGACTTTGATCGCCTCGCCAGTAAGAGCGCGGTGGAACAGCGCCGCATTGACACCGATCGCCGTGAACAGGCCGGCCGTGATATCACCAATGGAGGTTCCCACCCGCACGGGCGGCTGTCCCGGATGCCCCGTTACGCTCATGATGCCACCCATCGCCTGGACGACCATGTCGTAAGCGGCGCGCCTTGAATATGGCCCGGTATGACCGAAACCGGATGCGGCCGCATAGATCAGGCGCGGATAGTCCGCATGGAGCATGTCCCACCCAAAGCCAAGTTTCTCCATCGTGCCCGGCCGGAAATTCTCCACAAGCACGTCGGATAGGGACAACAGCTTTGAGAAAATGGCGCGGTCGCTATCGTTCTTCAAATTCAGCGCAATCGATTCCTTGCCCCGGTTGAGCGATCCGAAATAGGCCGATTGCCCATTCATAAAAGGGCCGAAGGCGCGGCTGTCGTCGCCGGTGCCGGGTTGCTCGACCTTGATGACGCGCGCACCGAGATCGGCCAGGATCATGGTGCAGTAAGGTCCGGCGAGAACGCGGGTCAGATCGAGCACGGTGATCCCGGCCAGCGGACCGCTGGACACGGGAACAGCCTCGGCTCCGGTTTCCGTTGATGACATCGCAGGCTCTATCTCATTGTTTAAGAGTAATCTTTTCGAAAGGTCCAGCTCCCACTTTTGCCGACTTCGCTCTAGAGGCTAGCGTCGCGCCGCATCAAAGCGCCGGCCCCATGATATAGTCAGGAAACCACGTCGCAATGCCTGGAAAGAAGCACAGGATCACGATTGCAAGCATCATGACGATCACATAGGGAAAAGCGCCCCACAACACATCGCGCGTCGGCACATTTGGCGCGATCGCGTTGATAACGAACAGATTGAGCCCGATGGGCGGCGTAATCAACCCGATCTCCATGTTTATGGTCAGGATCACGGCGAACCAATACGGATCGAAGCCGGCCTGCGTCACGATCGGCAAAAGAAGCGGCGTCGCCATGACGATCACGGCCACGGGCGGCAGGAACATGCCTGCGACGAGGAGGAACAGATTTATGATCGCCATCAGCACCCAGCGGTTGACGTCCAGTCCCGCAATTGACGAGGCGACGGTCTGAGTAATGAACAGCGAGGACAGCGCGAACGCAAATAACTCGGCGGAGGCGAGGATCATCATGATCATCACGCTCTCGCGCATGGTGGATGTAAAGATCTCGCGTGTGGCGCGAACGCTGAACAGCCGATAGCTGATGTAAACGACGATGATCGTCAGGAGCGCGCCCGCGCCGGCGGCCTCGGAGGGTGTGGCGATGCCGCCATAGAGCGTGTACATCACGCCGGCGATGATCAGTATGAAGGGCAGGACGCGGGGAAGGATGCTGATCTTCTGCGCAAGAGTGAAGCTTTTGCCTGTGTCGTGGAAGCGGAAACCGCGCCGTTTGGCGTCTATCAGCGCCCAAGCCATGAACATGACCGTCAGCATGAGCCCCGGCACGACACCCGCCAGAAACAGTCGGCCTATGGAGGTTTCTGTGGCTATGCCATAGACGATCATCGTGACGGAGGGCGGGATCAGAATGCCGAGCGTGCCGCCCGCAGCGATGGAGCCGGTTGCGACCGTCGCTGGATAGCCGCGATTCATCATCTCCGGTATGCCCATCTTGCCGATGGCCGCAGCGGTCGCAGGGCTTGAGCCGGTCATACCTGAAAAGATTGCACAAGCGCCGATATTGGAAAGGATGAGACCGCCAGGAACACGGTTCAGCCAGCGGTCGAGCGCTTCGTACAGGTCGCGGCCCGCCGGCGAGGAAGCGACTGCCGCACCCATCATCACGAACATCGGGATCGCGACGAAAGCGAGATTCGCTATGCCAGCAAACATGGTTTCGGCAAGGATTTGAAAAATCGTGAAGCCCTCGCTCAGGACGAGCGCGGCGATCGCCGCCAGCCCTAGGGCGAATGCAATAGGCATCCCTGTCAGAAGCAAAATAAGCAGCAGGCCGATCAGCAACGTGCCGGATGTTTCGGGACTCACGTCCGATCCTCCGCCATGCGCATGAATTCTGCGAGATATTGAAGGCACAGAAGCCCGAAACCGATTGGCATTGGCAAGGCCGGGACCCAAACGGGTATTTGCCAGACATTCGAGCTCAGCCAGCCAAGCGACCATGCTTCCCAAACATAATAAGCGCTGGCGGCAAACATGGCAGCACAAAAAATCAGCCCAAGGATTTTCCCGACGATCTGCAAAGCTTTTCTCGCGCTGCCGGTCAGCAGATTTTCGATCACATCGACGCCAACATGGCCTCTAGTCATGAGCACGTAAGGCGCACCCAGGAAGATCGAGGCAGTGGCCGCATAGACCACGAAATCCGTTTGCCAGATCGTTGGTGAACGGAAGACATATCGCAAAAAGATCATTTGGCAGATGACCAATACCGCCGCGATCAGCAGTAAAACCGAGGTCAATGCGAACAGCTTCGATAAACGATCCGTTAGGGCGATGTAGAAGCGCATTAATCGGGGCCGCAAAATAAGCAAGGCATAGAAAATGGCCGCCCCGGAAAGGGGCGACCCGGAGGCGCGTTATTGGACCGCGAGAGCCGCGTCGATCAGCTCTGCGCCGCCTTTGACTTTTTCCGCAAAATCCTTGTAAGCGGACTCTTTAGCGACAGCCAGCCATGCATCGAAGTCTTGCTTGGTCATCTCTGTGACTTCGACGCCTGCTTTCTTGAAAGTATCGATTAGGATCTGGTCGCCCTTGCGAGCCTCGGCATCGAAATATTCTTCGGCTTTTTTGCCTGCCGCCATCAGCGCGTCCTGCTGCTCTTTCGTCAAGCCATCGAAGGTTTTCTTCGACATCAGCACCGGCTCATACATGAACCAGAGTGCGTTCTCGCCGGGAGCGGTCAGACATTTGACCTGTTCGTAAAGGCGGAAGGACACAAAGCTTGCCGAGGATGTATTGGTAGCGTCGAGAACGCCGGTTTGCATGCCGCTGTAGATTTCTGAAGACGGCATCGAGGATATGGAGGCCCCAGCCGCTGTCAGCATTTGCTCGAACGCAGGCCCGGCGGCGCGCGTGACTTGTCCTTTCACCGTATCCGGGCTGGTGATGCAGTTTTTCTTGGAAGCAAAAGCCCCCGATAACCACCCATCCGCAATCACCACCACGCCGGCATCATTGATGATCTTCTTGATCGTGTTCATGAACTCGGAGGTGTTCAGCTTCTTCGCCCGGTCATAATTACCAACCAGCCCTGGCATGAGCGTTGCCGAGAATTCCGGATGCTGACCGGATGCGTAATCCAGCGGGAAGGACGACATATCGAGAATCCCGCGCGTCATCGCGTTCCACTGCTCTTTCGGTTTGTAGAGCGAGGCCCCAGGGAAAACCTGTATCTTTAGGCCGACATTGGCTTTTTCGACCTCACGGGCGATCAACTGCACCATCTCGTCACGCGGGTCGCCCTTGCCGCCGGGGAATTGATGCGATGCCTTCAGCGTCGTCTCCGCGGCAAGTGGCGATGCAAGCATCGCGAACCCGAGAAAGGCCGCGGCAGTTTTGACAATGACGTTGTGGGATCTGAATTGCATGGGTTCTCCTCCTAAGCGAACCGCCCTTTGGCGTAGCGGTTTCAATTTTGAGCTTGCAGGCGCTCTTGATGTATACAAGAAAGCCTATATTAAGCCGCTATGCAAGCATGACAGGCACAAAAAATCCGTATTTGTACGCAAAGCCTTGATTTTTACGCCTGCACTGGTCAAGATTCCATTATGCAGGAAGTCTACACGCTACGCCTCAGGGACAAGATCGAAGAACGGATCGCCACGGGTGTCTACACTCCGGGACAACGGCTCGAAGAGGCCGCGCTCGCCAATTGCTTTGGCGTATCCCGCACGCCTGTGCGCGAAGCTCTGCAGCAGCTCGCCGCGATCGGCCTGGTCGAATTGCGGGGCCGCCGAGGTGCGATCGTCAGCGCTCCGGATGCGGCCCGGCTTTTGGAAATGTTCGAAGTCATGGCGGAGTTAGAGGCAATGTGCGGGAGACTAGCGGCGCGCAGGCTGATGCTGGAGGATGAAACCGCGCTCGCCGAAACGCTCAAAGCCTGCCAGGAGGCGGCCAAAGCCGACGATACGGATAGCTATTATTATCAGAATGAGCGCTTTCACCGTGCAATCTACAAAGCCAGCGGCAACCGCTTCCTGACTGAGCAAGCCATAGCGCTGCATAAACGCCTGGCTCCCTTCCGGCGCCTGCAACTGCGCGTACGCAACCGGCTGAAAACCTCTCGCGGCGAGCACGAGGCGATCGTCGAAGCGATCGTCAGCGGGGACGGCGAGCTGGCCGCCGAACGCCTGCGGCAGCATATCGCGATCCAAGGCGAGCGCTTTAGCGACCTCATGGCGACGTTGGATCGCGCAAGGGAGAGCGTCTAGAGACTCCGACCGAAAAGTACGAAGCGGTTTTCGGATAAATCCTATGCTAAAACCAACAGATAGAGCCGCAAGACCGATTTTGATGAAATGGCGGCGCTCTTGATCAAGATCAAAAAAGTGGACACCGGTTTTGCGGATTACGCTCTAGTGGAGCGAATTTGACATGTGAGTCCCGCTCGCCGCAGACGCATCATTCAAATGTCAAATTCAAAAACTCCACTATAAACAAGTACTTAGCTAGTTAATTCTTTGATTCCAACATTTGCACATGGAGGTCGAGCGTGTGGGATGCAAATGTGGGAATCGAACCACTAGCAGGCCTGGCTTTGGGAACCAAGCCTAAGATATGTTTGCGCCGAGCAGCCGATCTTGATCTCACAAATGGCTATGGTCATGCCGCTGCCTGCTCTTCGGCATGAGGGAATGAGGAACTTCCTGTCCGTGCGCGCTCATAAGCGCGGCGTTTGCAAGGATTTCGCGCGGCGCCCCGTCAGCCGCGATCCGGCCTTCGTCGAGCAGAACGACGCGCGTGCAAAGCTCCAGCAGCATCTCCAGATCGTGCGAGGCGATCAGCACTGTTTGCCGAAGGGTTCGGATCAGTTCGATGACGCGGCGGCGGTTGCGGATATCCAGCCCGGCCGAAGGTTCGTCGAATAGCAGTATCTCCGGCTGCATTACGAGCGCGCCAGCAATACAGGCAAGCCGCTTTTCGCCTCCCGATAGCCGATGCACCGGACGCCCGGCTAGATGCGCGAGACCTGTCGCCTCAAGTGCTATTGAGACCTGCGAGTCCAGCGCTACGCCGCGCAGCCCGGTATTTCGCGCTCCGAAAGCGACATCTTCCTGGACCGTAGGGCAGAAGAGCTGATCTTCCGAATTCTGGAAGACCATGCCTATGGCAGGATTGAATGCCCCCGGCGCCACCCGGCGACCCAACGCCGCGACACTACCAGCCTCAGGAGTCAGAATGCCGCCGATGATCAGAAACAGGCTGCTCTTGCCGGCGCCGTTCGGACCAACAAGGCCGACCCGCTCTCCAGCACCCGCTTGGAAGGAGACGCCGCGAAGAGCTGGCACGCCGCAGGGATATGTGAAACTGACATCGTCGATGCGCAAGGCCTGACCGCCGGTTACCATAGCGCATTCGCGCCGATGAGCATGGCCATCATCGCAGTCACGGCAATGAGCGCTATCCAGTCCGCTCGACCGCCTGCAAACGGCTCGCCACTGTTTCCAGCAGGTGTCCCATATCCGCGCTGCCGCATCGCCGTGTAGACACGTTCCGAACGCTCATGACTGCGGACCATAAGTCCGCCAAATAGCCATGCCGTCGCCCGCAGTGAGGATAGTGACACAGCTCCCGTGCACTCGCCACGCATCGTCATGGCGACGCGCATCCGCGCCAAATCGTGGCGAAACTCCTCAGCATAGCGCAACAGCAGAAGGGCCAGGTCAGTCAAAATCCATGGAAGCCCAAGGGCCTGCATCGCGCGGATGATCACCAAGGCCGGCATCGTCGCCAATAACGCCACCGTAACGCTCACTATACAGATGAAACGGGTAGCGATCAGCGTTGTCGCCTCCAATCCCTCGCGGTAAAATGCGAGAGGTCCTATGCGCAAGGCAACCGCTTCCCCCGAAGTGAGCGGCAACAGAATGGTGAGCCCGAGAACAATGACGCCCGGCCAGCGCAACTTGCGCAGGAGCGTCGACGGTTTTACGCCGGAATAGAGAACGACGCCCGCCGTCAGCGCCATCATGGGTGGCAGTAGAGCCAGCTGCGTCACGGACGAAAAGCCGAACGCCAGGATCATCAGCGCGATCAGCCGGATACGTGGGTCGCCATTGCGCAGCGCCGTTGGCGAGCTTGCGGTCGGAGTGGCGGCACCCCGGTCCATCACGCGCCTCTTAGCAACTGAGGGCTCGTCCGCCGCAGAAAGCCAACGAGAAACGCTACGATCATCCCCTCGACGATCATGACCGGCAGATGGACGAGGGCGAAAATTTCAACCGCCCGTCTCTCTGTCTCTGCGTCAAGATGCGCAGGGATGTTACCGAGCACGACCGACGCGAGCATCAGAACGGAAAGCGCCGCGGCCCCCGCGCCGCCCAGGAATGCGGCTGCTACCGTTCGCATCCCCTGTGCATGGCCACCGCCAGCCAAGAACCGAAAGAGCGCGAAGGCGACCAGCGCAGGCCCCCCCTGAATGAGCGCGTTGACTCCCAGTGCGGTCAAACCGCCATGCCCGAACATCACGGCTTGAAAGAACAAGCCAACGACAATAGCGGGAAAGGCGAACCAGCCGAGCACGACACCCATCAACCCGCCCAGAGTCAGATGCACACTAAACGGGGGGACCGGGACATGAACGAGCGAGGCGGCGAAAAACGCCGCTGTCAGCATAGCGGCCTTGGGGATGTCACGGCGAGGATCAGGCCGCTGATTGATCCGGTACAAGCAAACCGCGACGATGCCCGCCGAAAAAGCGAAGCCTCCCAGAGAAACCGGCAGTGGCAGGATACCGTCGGGAATGTGCATTACGGCGTTCTCCGGCGGTGGAAAAATAGCGCCGTGCCGATCATCCCCCAAATGACGCAGGCCGCCATAATGGCGCGCTGCAACGGCGTTATGCCGGTCTGTGAGGACAAGGCAATCACAGACGCGCTGTCATCATTTGTCGTGAAGTAGGCCATGGCGCCATGGCCAGCCTGGCGCGCCTGGACTGTCCAGCGACCGGAAATTGCGCTGTCGGGTACGAAGCTCAGCCGCCCCCGCGCATCGGCGACGCCGGTTCGCCAAGGACGGACCGGATCGTGCGGGGCGTAGATCACGATCTGAGCGTCCGCCATCTCCGTGCCATCGTCGTAAAATGCCTGCACCGTGATTCCCGGTGCAGGCTGCGTCTGCAAAATGGCGCCATGCGGATGAGCCCGGTCCGGCGCGTAGAGGCAAGCCGCCAACATTGCGGGCAAAAGGCGGGAAACGGGCCTTGCTGCCCTAGCGCCACTCGACATTGCAATGCCCTTCGCCGACATGACCAATGTGCTGGCCCTTCAAAGTCAGCTTATGGTCACCGCCCGATGCGAACGGGTCGAAACCGATCGCGGCGGCGTTCATTTTGTCATCGGGCGGCAGATCGGCGCGTCCGAAAATATGATCGAGGTGAAACGTGGCTTCGAGATCGGCACTCCCACCTGCCACAACGACGCCTTTGCGCTCGTCGCCGACATATTCACCGCAGCGATAGTCTGCCTTCTCGTCGCTGCGCAGCGTGAAAGCGACTTTTTTGTCGTCTTTTTCCGCCATGCCGATAAGGACCACCCCATAGCCAGCAGCCAGTCCTTCGGAACCAGGCTCGACGCTGAAGCTCAGCGCATTGAAATGTCCCGCAGACGCGCTGATTTCGCCAAGCTTGACGCGGCCGTCTTCAGCGGGGTTGGCCAAATCCACCATAATTTTGCTGTCCAGGACAACGGCTACTACGGCAGGGATATCTCCGCCCTGATGCGCGTCGTATGGCGGCTCGGCTTGAAAGGCTGTAACGCCGGACATGTTGATGTAGAGATGTTCGAATTTAAGAGCCCAGCCGTCGCGCGTAAGCGTAGGCCCGGTGAAGCCTTTCGCTGCCAGTTCTTCACCATTGGCGTAGATCGTCAGGACGCCGGCTCCACCCGCGATTGCTGGCGCTGTCATACCAGCGAGCAAAGCCGAAAACACCAAAGGCAATATTCTCAAGCCGCTGTGCATCATTCAGCTTCCCTCATTCGTGCGCAGGCATAAAAATGCTTCCGCCGCGTATGACAAATAATTTTAATCATCATACGATCTCGTTCACCCGGGTCAACAGCGCTTTCAAACCGCATAGCCCTTCAAAAGCGGGTTGAACATGCGGGCTTTGATCTTTCGCGCGCATAGAACGGCGCTTATAGTGCGGCCATGACCGAGACACTTGCACGCACAAACGGAAAACAACCATCCCGACACGCAGCGCACCCTGTGAAAGCGGGCGACCACGTCTATCTGATCGATGGATCCACCTATATCTTCCGAGCCTATTTCGCGATGTTCAAAGCGGCCCAAGCGCGAGGACGCAGCTTCACACGTTCGGACGGTACGCCCGTCGGCGCTGTGATGACCTTTTGCAACATGCTCTGGAAGATTTTACGCGAGGGGATCGAAGACGGCCGTCCGACACACGTAGCTGTGATTTTCGATCATTCGGGCGACAGCTTTCGCAATGCGCTTTACGATCAATACAAGGCCAACCGGGATGCGCCGCCGGAAGAGCTTGTGCCGCAATTCCCTCTGATCCGCGACGCAGTGCGCGCGTTCGGTCTTCTGCCGATCGAGCAGGAAGGATATGAAGCGGACGATTTGATCGCCACCTATGCGAAAGAGGCCGCCGCAGCCGGCGCCCGTGTCATCATGGTTTCTGGCGACAAGGACCTCATGCAACTCATCGGCCCCGGCATATCGATGTACGATCCGATGCCTGGGAACGAGCGGCGTATCGGTCCGGAGGAAGTGGTAGCGAAGTTCGGCGTCGAGCCCGGGCGCGTGGTGGATATTCAGTCGCTTTCGGGCGACGCCACCGACAATGTCCCCGGCGTGCCGGGGATCGGCGTCAAAACCGCCGCGCAGCTCATCACCGAGTTCGGCGACCTCGACACGCTGCTCGCCAACGCACATACGATCAAGCAGACCATGCGGCGGGAAAGGCTGCTGCAATATGCGGATCAGGCTAGACTGAGCCGAGAGCTGGTCCGTTTGAAAACCGATGTTCCGCTCCAAACGCCGCTCTCGGAGACGGCTCTCGACGATATCGCGCCAGAGCCGCTCCTGGCCTTCATGCGCGAGATGGAGTTCAACACGCTGACGAAGCGCATGGCGGCGGCATACGGCGTCGAATTGCAAGACCAGCCTGCCGAGCCTGCGAGCAAAACGGCCGGGAAAGCCCCAGAACAAGACGCTGGAAAGGCAAGCGCCGGAACCGACGGGGGATCCTTGCCAGCGCGCCTTGCGGCGGATGTGTGCCACACCTTCCCAGTCAAAGCCCTCAC
>CAYVJO010000044.1:0-4131 GCA_964451735.1 uncultured Hyphomicrobiaceae bacterium
GTGCCTCAACGGCTCCGATGTTCGTCAGCGCGAGCTGCCTAATTGGCCATGCATGCCGCGCGCGAGGCGCTGACGCTGCTGACGGGCGATTTGAATTCGGCCTCGCCGCATGATCCCGAACCGGAAGGCTTCGCCTCGCTGGCCCCGCAGCATCGAGCGCGCTTTCTGGCCGACGATCTGATACACGCCGACCGCTCTATGCTAGCGCATCTGGAGGCGGCGGGCTGGATCGATATCGGCCACCGGCTCGACCCGGCGATCGCACCGACCGTGCCGACCGCAGGCTTTACCGCAACCGAATTCGCCGGTATGCGCTGCGACTACATCATCGCGAGCGCCTCCCTCGCAGCCCATGCAAAAAGCTATGAGGTGATCCGCACCCCAGTCAAGGACATAGCCTCGGATCACTATCCTGTTGTCGTCCGTTTGAGAGAGCTTTCATGAAAGCCCCTGCAGAAAACGCTGTAATACCTGATGGTCTGCGCCGCGCGGTGTTGATCGTCGCGTTGCTCAACCTTTGCTTCGGGCTGGTCGAATTCGTCGTCGCGCTGCGTATCGGCTCGGTTGCACTGTTCGCAGACAGTGTGGACTTTTTCGAGGATGCCTCCGTCAACCTGCTGATCTTCTTTGCACTTGCCTGGTCACTGAAGATACGCGCGCGGGTTGGCATGGCCTTAGCGGGCATCCTGTTCATTCCAGCCCTCGCCGGACTGTGGGTCGCGCTTCAGAAACTGCAGGCACCAGTTGCGCCCGATGCGCTGCTGCTTGGAGCCATGGGGCTTGGCGCATTGGCGGTGAACGTCTTTTGCGCGTGGCTCCTTGCCTCATACCGCCATACGAGTGGTTCTGTTGGGAGTGCGGCATGGCTTTCGGCGCGCAACGACGCTATCGCCATCATCGCAGCCGCGGTTGTCACAGCCTATCTGTGGCGCTCTGGCTGGCCTGACCTTATTGTCGGATTGGCTATTGCCTGGTTGAACGCTAATGCCGCGCGCGCTGTCTGGACCGCAGCGAGACAGGAGCATCACGAGGCGCAAACCTGAGCCATTTGCTGGCCAGAAACTACCTATTCACAGGACGTGCCTCTGCCCCATGATTGAAATAGCTATCAGTGCCGACTGGCGCCTCGCGTTCTGCGAGTTAAATCAGAGGGTCCCCTTTCCCATGAAATCGGGACGGGACTTTATCGATTCGTTTGAGCGCAGTGTTTTCGCAAAAACCGGTTTCCATCTTTGCGGATTACGCTTCAGCCTGGGTTCATGGCTAACGTATTCGTTTTGAAAATAGCGGTCAGGACGCTGTACTGTCTTCTGCGATGACGGATACGTAAGTTCTGCCATTCGCCCGTTGCTGGAAGCGGACCTTGCCCTCCTCAACCGCGAAGATCGTATGATCGGTTCCCATGCCAACGCCTTTGCCGGGGTGCCATTTCGTTCCCCTTTGACGAATGATGATGTTGCCGGATATGACGCGCTCGCCGCCGAATTTCTTCACTCCAAGACGGCGGCCAGCTGTATCGCGGCCGTTGCGGGATGAACCGCCTGCTTTTTTATGTGCCATGGTTCTTCTTACCTCTTATTTCTTCGATTTCTCGGCTGCCTTCTTGGCCGCGTCCTGATCGACTTTTGCACGTGGAGGCTTCCCTGCAAGAAGCTCCTTGGCTTGCTCGATCCATTCTTCGCGTTCGATGCGGCCTTTCAAGGAAAGCGCAGCGTCCAGCCGTTCGATATCGGCAGCCGTGAATGCAGCGATCTGTTTCAGCGAAGTTACGCCTTCTGCCGCGAGCTTCTTTTCGAGCGTAGCGCCGACGCCGCCGATCAGCTTGACGTCGTCATTCAATCCAGGCGCCGCGGCTGCCTCCGCCGGCTTTGGCGCGGCCGCGGATTTTTTCGGCTTTGCGCCGCCAGTCAGTATCTCCGTGACCCGGATTTTCGTCAGCTCTTGCCGATGACCTTGTTTCCGACGGTAAGTCGTGCGGCGCTTCTTTTTAAAAATAATGATTTTTTCGCCGCGCAGCTGCTCGACCAGTTCGGCCGCCACGATTGCGCCATCAACCAGAGGAGAACCGATCTGAGCCCCGGCGTCACCACCGATCATCAGCACTTCGGTGAATTCAATGGTCTCGCCAGCCTCCCCGGCCAGCCTTTCGATGTTCAAGACATCGTCGGGGGCAACTCGATATTGTTTGCCGCCTGTGCGAATGACAGCGTACATGATTATCCTGTTCCTTTTGATCACGCGCCCTTTGGCGCCGCGTCATAACGCGGACTTAACTGCTATTTGCAGCGGGAAAAGCCTGGAGCAGCGCATTAGGCGCAATAAGCCATTCGGCTCCGCGCTGAAGGGACTATAAAAAGCACAACGAGTCCTTGTCAATGGCGGCGCAAGCCCGCACTGCGGAATCTTCGCCGGAAATCGTGATCGGCGAGCGTTCCATGCTTCACGTCGATGAAGTTTGCCCCCATCTTACCGCAATTTTGTAAAACATAATCCAAAATGATAGGCGGTCGTGGGCAAAATGACTGATCGGCGGAAAATCATAGCGGGCGCGATTGTTGCAATAACAACCGCGCTCATCCTTGGCGGACCGGCGCATGCGCAACAATGCAGGCCCAAGATTGCAGGATATTTTATGCAGATGGCCGCCTTCTCCAACACAGGTGTCGCCCCGGGTGATCTCGCCGGCATTGCGAAGCCGCTCACAGCGACGCCTGGCGATCCGGCTCTTGGAAAGACATGGTTCGCTGATAGTGAGAAAGGCAATTGTCTTGTATGCCACGCGGTTCCCTCGCTTGCCGGAGCGGCAAGGGAGGGCGATCTGGGGCCGAATTTGGATAAAGTTGCGCAACGCTACACCAAGGCGCAATTGCGCCAGCTTGTTGTCGATCCGAAAGTGCTCTTCCCGAACACCATCATGCCCGCATACTACAAATCGCCCGAGTTCACCCGCGTGCCTCAAGGTCTGATCGGCAAGACCGTTCTCTCGGCCAGCGAAGTCGAGGATATCATCGCGTTCCTGGAAACCCTCAAATAAACTCAACAACAGCTTCATGTTACGCAAGACGGCCATCGTAATCGCATTTGCCATATCTTTTGGCGCGCTAAGCTGCTGGCCGCATGGCGCCCGCGCCGAGGACCAAGAAGCGGAGGCCCCGCGCGATGGAGGAAATCCTCTTGCCGAACTGATTTCCGGTTATGACTTCAGCCCGATCGACGTGCGCGCGCTACAGGATGACGATTTCGACAATCCCGGCTTTGACTGGGTTTCGCGCGGGGAAGCGTTATGGTCTGAGAAGGATGGCACGGTTGGGACGTCTTGCGCCGCCTGTCATGGTAAGCCAGCCGACGGGATGCGCGGACGGACTGCTGAGTATCCTAAATTTTATTAGCCGGCCGGCAAAGCGATCAGCCTGCCCCAACGCATCAACCTTTGCCGCCGTGAGAAAATGGGCGCTCAGCCCTGGGTGTATGGCTCGAACGAGCTGTTGGGCATGACAGCCTATTTGCGTCTGCAATCGCGTGGCCTGCCAATGAATGTGCGCGTGGATGGACCGGAGCGCGCTACATTCGACAAGGGGCAGAAGATTTTCAACAGCCGCATGGGTCAGCTCGGCAAGTCCTGCGCCTTATGTCACGATCGACACTATGGAAAGAGGCTGGGCAGAGACGTTATCAGCCAAGGTCATTCCAACGGCTATCCGGCTTACCACTTGAAAGAGAAATCCTTCCGCTCCCTGCATGACCGTTTCACAGCCTGCTTCCGGCTCATGAAGGCGGAGCCTTATCCGCCCGGCTCCGACGAATACGTTGCCTTGGAGCTTTATCTGGGCTGGCGAGGAGGCGGCTTGCCGCTCGAAGCTCCAGCCGTCAGGCGGTGATCCGTTCGTGCGCTAGGCGCGTTTCGAACTCGCCTAGCCTTTATAAGGTTTTGACGTCGCATCACCGAAGGCAGGCTCGTATAAGCGCGCCGCATCGCTTATGATATCGTTATGAGAACATCCGTTGCGCTCACTATTGCAGGGTCCGACTCTTCCGGTGGCGCCGGTATCCAGGCGGATCTCAAAACCTTTTCCGCCCTTGGCGTTTACGGCGCTTCGGCGATCGCCGCCCTGACAGCGCAGAATACGCAAG
>CAYVJO010000044.1:4141-11494 GCA_964451735.1 uncultured Hyphomicrobiaceae bacterium
GCAATTCACGCCATTCCAGCCGGCTTCATTCGCGCCCAGATCGACGCCGTCATGTCGGATCTCGATGTGCGCGCCGTCAAGATCGGAATGCTCGGAACAGAGAGCGCGGTTCTTGCTGTCGCCGAGGCTCTTCTGGCATGGCAGGGGCCTCCAGTGGTTCTCGATCCCGTGATGGTGGCGGGCAGCGGAGATCCCCTGCTCGACGAGGGAGCGGAGTTCGCCCTGCGCGCCCATCTTCTGCCCATGGCCGATATCGTCACGCCGAATCTTCCCGAAGCCGCGCGCCTGCTCGGTGCGGCGATTGCGGTCGATGAGAAGATGATGATGAACCAGGGCGAGTTGCTTCTGTCGTTCGGGGCGAAAGCCGTTCTCATGAAAGGGGGGCATGGAAGCGGCCCCGAGGCTGTCGATATTTTTCTGGACGGCAAGACTATCCTGCGCCTGGCCTCGGACCGTATCGCGACCCGGAACACACACGGCACGGGTTGCACGCTCGCCTCCGCGATAGCGGCGTCATTGGCCAAGGGAATGACAATGCTTGATGCGGTGAGACAGGCCAAGATCTATCTGACCGGAGCGCTGATGAAGGCGGATGATCTCGCGATAGGACATGGGCAGGGCCCAGTTCATCATTTCTATAATTTATGGTCTCGCGAACTATGAATAATTGGCAGATTTTGGCAGCTTATCGGTCATTCCCGCATTCTGTTTGGACCGTATAAGCAAAGTTCAGAAAACGACACGTAACATCTGTTTTACCGGGCAGCGCCAGTCATGTATTGCCGCAGAGCGATATATAGGTCAAGAAAGGCCAGGGAGAAGGTACTTAAAGCTTAGGCAAGGAAACTTCATGGAAAAAATCCGCAGTTGGAAATTCGCCCTTAAGGGGCTTGCCGCTGCCGCAATGGCAAGTGGCATTTCCGTATCATCAGCCGCTGCTTCTTGCAGCTCTCAGGCGCAGTCCGTGATCGAAAATCTCAATGGCGCATGGCGCGGGTCAGGGACTGTTAAGCCTATTGGCGGGGCGGAAGAGCGTATCTCCTGCCGCATAAATTATGCGACTTCAGGCGCTCGGATTTCTCAGAAGATTTCCTGCGCGGGCACCGACTATAAATTCGATGCGGACACCGATGTAACCTGCGTTGACAGTAAGGTTTCAGGTGTCTGGACCGAGAAAGTCGCCAACAATACAGGTCGCGTCACCGGGAATATCAGTGGCAGAAAAATGAATATTGAAGTGGACGGCCCTAATTTCAAAGGCCGTTTCGCTGTCGATGTGAGCGGCTCCTCGAAACACTCCTTGACGATTACGCAGTTCGATCCAGGTGCGGGCCGTCACGTAGCAGTGGCGACAATCGCGCTTAGACGCTAAGTCGAGCTAGCGCGCCGGCTAACATCAATCAATGGCCGGTGCTTTCGATCTTGCGCGTACGGTCAATGGCCGGTGGCATGGCTGGCAACGTATAAGGTGAGCGGACATGGCTGGCATCGATGAAACACTGCCGTTTAAGCCTATCAGTATCGCGGTGCTGACTATTTCAGATACACGGTCGTTTGAGGATGACAAGTCCGGCGCAGCGCTCGCGAGGCTCCTCGTCGAGGCCGGACACCGTCTGGCGGAGCGGGAGATCGTCCGCGATGAGGCTGCGGATATTCAGGACATCATGCGGCGATGGGCGGATGATGAGGCGATCGACGTTATTTTGACCACCGGCGGGACAGGACTGACTGGCCGCGACGTTACTCCCGAAGCGGTCCGGCCACTCTTCGAAAAGGAAATCGATGGCTTTTCAACGCTGATGCATATGATCAGCTTTCAAAAAGTTGGAACTTCGACGATCCAGTCACGCTCGCTCGCCGGTATGATCAATGGCACTTATGTTTTCTGCCTGCCAGGATCGCCAGGCGCCTGCCGTGATGCATGGGAGGGCATATTAAAGTTACAGCTCGATTTCCGGCATCGGCCCTGCAACTTCGTCGAGATCATGCCCCGTCTCAACGAGCATAAGCAACGGACTTAAATAAGGAAAATTCCAAATGGAAACGATCCTTATTTATCTTCATGTTCAAGCACGATGAGAAAAACCGGTGTCGGCTTTCTCTAATATACGGATGCCTCAAGCGTTGTGCAGGACCGTGATGATTTGGCTCACAAACGCCTCTCTTGCGCATTGAAGCGTTCTTTCGATCGGGAAAGTTGAATACCCATCATCTTCGGACGGGTTGAGCCTGTTGGGCCGTTCGCACTGGTGCAGGCTCGTTACGGCGCACAATGCGTTTGATCTCGGTATTCACAGCTGTTCCGCGGAACTGCTGTGCCCAATAGAGCTGTGCGTATTGCAAGCCCGGTTTGAACTGGCTGACCAGCATTTGCTGAGACTCGCCAAAAAACATGTGCACCTTACCCAAACTTAGCAAATCCGCATTTCCTGACAAATCCATCGATGCGATCGGCGTATCCGACATAAAAGGCAGGATAGGGAAGGGCTGATAGTTCAACTCGTCGGGGTGGTCGTCGTCATATTCTGGCGCAGACACGATCTGATCTTGTGGAACGGTATCCGAAGGCCCACGCTCGGGGCTGTCTCGCCGGAATACGCGGTTTTGATCAGCACGGCCCGGTTTGCCGCCGGTCTCGCGTAAGCTTGCGCTCAGCACAGGCTTGGCTTCAACCAACGGCTTGACGCTCTCGGACTTGCGCTCCGGGCGCACCAGGCCGTCGAACGGGGTCAGGCTTGCCAAAACGAGCTTGTTTTTCGGTGCGGCTTGCGGTGTGGGAACTGGCGCGGACGAGGCGAGAGGCCCAGCAGGGGGCAGGCTGGCGAGCATTGGTGTTCCGCCGCCCCCATTAAGCCGCTTCTGAAGAGCGATGGGTAGCTCTCCGCCGCGGCTCTGCAGATTGGCCAGTGCGACTTCGAAGTCACTTTTCGTTATTGGCTTGCCGTCGGCTGGAACGTGCTTTGATTGCCCTGTAGGGAACAGAATTGCCAGTTCCTGCCGCGGCAAACGAGGCCAGTGACGAACGTTTCCTGTATCGACATGCACAAAGGGAATCGCGGATGTCGGATAATATCCAACGCCGCCTTTTTCGCGGATCAGCGCTGAGTTGCGAAGCTGCTTGACCGAAATGTCTGGAAAATGAATATCAGCCGCCTGACCGGTCATATGCTTGCTTTTGGTCGCTTGACCGCCACGTGATTTGCGCAGCATGGCGTTGGTTTTCGGAGAACGATAGCCGCTGATGAGGTGTACGGGCTTTTTGGAGCCGAGTTCCCTGTGAATGTCCCAGATGAGATCGAACAGCTTCGGGTCTATCTCGGTCGTGGCGTCCCGCCGCCAGTCGCGCATGAAATGGTTGAGTTGCTTGAGTGCATCGGGGACGAATTGTCCGTTGCGTTTATAGACGACCGATATGTCATTCTTTGTATGGATGTTATAAAGCTCGATGCGCCGCTCATCGGCGCGAAGGTCTGTCAAGCCGATGCAAGTGATTGCGGCACAGTATAGAAGCGCAGCAAGAAAATGCCGCCCCCGTAAACGGTCGATGACAGACGCGCCCAAATTTCCCTCTCGATCGGATTGCAGGAATTGCCCGATCTTACTCAGCCCGAATACCCACATAACCGCCGCACAATTCTTAACTCACTGTCGCTGGGTCAATCTTCGGCGTCGTGTGGTTAAAAATCAGTATCTGCGTAAATGCGGGCAAATCATGACGTAACGAAAAGTGGACAGCCTGTGGATAAGCTGTGATTTGGTTGGCGCGACATTAACCGGCTGTAAAGCCTCGCTCAGTTCTGCAAGCCGCCTTCGCCGATCTCGAAATCCTCGCGCGACGACGCCAGCATTTTTCGCGAATCGAGTTTCAGCGCGACTCTGACACTGGCGTCATGGCCATAGATGTCCCGGAAACCGTGCATTGTGCCCTCATCGTCGACCCAGGCGGTGAAGTAGGTAATGTAAATCGGCACCTTCTTACCAAGCCGGACATGCTGGTCATGCGCCGTTTGCAGCGTACGCTGGATGCGAACGTCAGACCAGCCTTGATCGGCTAAAAGCAACCTGGCGAATTCGAGCGGGTTGCGAACGCGCATACAGCCGTGGCTGTATGCTCTAACCGGGCGGTTGAAGAGATGTTTGCTGGGCGTGTCGTGCATATATACAGCGTGCCGGTTTGGGAAGAGGAACTTCACCCGGCCAAGCGCGTTTGCGTCCCCCGGCGTTTGGCGAAGGGCCAGCTTGTCCGGGTTTACATAGGTCCAATCGACCATATACGGGTCCACTGTTCGCTTGCCTTGCCAGATCACCTCAAGATTGTTTTTGTATAGATAATCAGGACTGTTACGCGCTGCTGGGATGATCTCATTGACAAGAATGGATTTTGGCACGTTCCAATAGGGATTGAAGACCACGGTCTCCATCTCATCCACGAAAATAGGCGTAGGATGTTTCGGCGAACCCGTGACGATGCGCTCTTCATGGATGATGCGCTTGTCGCTGATGAAGCGGAATTTGAACTCGGGAACGTTGACGAAGATGTAGCGCTCGCCGAACTCGCGTGGGACCCAGCGCCAACGCTCCATATTCGATACGATCGTATTGACGCTGACGGGGATCGTGCCCTCATTAAGGGCTTCACGGGTATTCTGCCCTACGACGCCATCCGGCTTGAGCCCTTTTGTCTCCTGGAAGACACGCACCGCTTCGGCCAGGATCTCATCGTAATATTCGGCCGGATTTCCGCGGGGAGCATCTGCCGGGACAGGAACGGCGAGCCGCTCGCGTACGATGGCGACCTGGGGATGGTACGTGTCAGGACCGAGCGACGGGCCGTCCGGGATGCGGACGGGAATTTTCCCAGTTGTTGCAGCTAGCTGGGTCTCGGCCAGCTTGCTTTTAAGCGCGGCGAATTGCGGATGGGTCGGATGATAGGCCTCAAGGGCGCTCGCGACGTTATCCCGGCCGCTTGCAAGACTTGAAAGAATGGCATTCGGCGCCGGCCTGACTGGAGTGAGGTCGAGAAATTCGCTGTCAATCGATGTCGGCGCGACCCGTCCGGCCTGAGCGTGATCGGCATATTCGATCGCTGCAAGGCTGACACGAAGCTCCGTTTCCGCAAGCCAATCAGAGGATTGATCGTTCAAGACAGGCTGACTGAGCGTATCGGGAAGGGTATATTCGCGGGGGTCAAGGCCAAAACCGTCAGCTCTTCTGAAAGCCGTCTGCAAACTCGACAGAGCCGCCTTATCGAGACCACCCTCATTGATCCAAATCAATTTGGCCTCTTCGGCAGCGTAGTAATCCTTGAGTCCTTTAAGATCACGCTTCGAAATAGAAAGCTTTTTTTCGCTGCTTTCCAGCGCCTGCCGCACCGCGATCAACGCGATATACTCGCGATCGATGAGACGGTCTGGGCCCTCCGGTTCGGCAGCTTTGGCGGGAACGAAGCCTGCATTTAGTATAATAACTGTCGATAAAGCCGTTGCCAGCCAGCGAAAAACCTTCATGAGCCCCCTCATCATTAGCTTAAGCAAGCCTGAACGCAGGATCTAAAACCGGATAAACTGAAATGGAAACGATTCTGATCTATATCGAGTTGCCTGCGTACGATTTTCAGAAGAACCGGTGTCCACTTTTCTGATCGTACTTTAGATGCACCATTGAACTATGAGCCACTTCCATCATGCCAATCTTTTCCGAAGAAAAGTCATTTGGCAAGCCGCAGGGACATTACAGGCGGATGCGTCACTAAAATGTGACGTCCGGGGCGGAGCCACTCCGTTTTTTGACTAGCAACTGATCACCAAGCCAGCCCGAATTCGCGCATTTTCCTGTAGAGAGTCGAGCGGCCAATGCCAAGCTTGCGCGCCACTTCCGTTATGTGACCGCGATAATGTCCTAGCGCGAGCCGGATCAGATCGGCTTCGATTTCATCGAGACGCCTTATCTCCCCCTCCTCGGTCAGAGCTGGTATCCCCAGCGCCGGGCTGTTCGGCAGGGGCGTCAGTGTGATCGCCCGCGTCGCGGGCAGATCGCCTCCAATCATGGCCGGACCTTCATAAGCCGGCGGTGTCGCGACATCAATGCCTGATCCGCCTCTTGCGCCTTGAAGTTGCGCGGCAATTTGAGGAAATTCCCTGGCGGTGAGTTTTTCGCTTTCCGCCAGTACGACCGCTCGGAAAATCGTATTTTCAAGCTGGCGTACATTGCCCGGCCAGACATAACTCTGTAACAGCCTTAGCGCCGCATCGTCGATTTCATCAATCGGCTTCCCCTCTTCAGCGATCACTTGCCGGAGGAAATGATGGCTGAGAGCGGGGATGTCTTCCTTGCGGTCGCGCAAAGGGGGTATCCAGATCGGAAAGACATTGATGCGATAATAAAGGTCTTCCCGGAAGTGGCTTTTCTTGACCTGCTCGACAAGATTTTTGCTGGTACTGCAAATCACGCGGACACCGGTTGCGTTTGGTGAGCGCGTGGTGTTCCCTACCGCGATGCGTTCCGCGAGCCAGCATTGGCTCGCTTCGGGCAATTCGCCGACTTCCTCCAGATACAGGACGCCGCCATCCGCTTCGGACCAGGCTTTCTCGATCCGATCGCGGCCCTCATCGACCTTATATGACGAGCCTGCGCCATTGGCCGCGAAGCTTAGAACGGCGAAAGGGGCGGCTGCTCTTAGGCTGGCTGCGTGTATGGCTCGGGCAAACAGCCTTTTTCCAGTGCCCGGCTCACCTTCAAGCAGCACCGGCAAGTCAAGGCCTGCGGCTCGTTTGGCGAGGGCGTAGACGCGCTGCATCTCCAAGGACACGGCAATCAGCTCGGAAAAATCGGGCTGACCCTCGCGCTCTCGCCGAATCCGAGCGATCTCGCGCTCCAATGCGTTTATTTTCAGTTGATTGCGGATTGCGATTTCGACGCTTTCCGGCGATACGGGCTTCAACAGCGTGTCGGATGCGCCCGATTGTAAGGCTTTCTCACCTGTATCCTGCCGATCCGGGGCAATGAGCGCGACGACGGGCGCGGAGAAAATCTGTTTGACGCGGCGCAGCGCGGATAAAGCCATCAGGCTCGGCAGTCCCATATCGAGGATGACGAGAGCGGGGATGTCCAACTCGCCGGCCCCCAGTGAGTCAAGCGCCTCCTCGGCGTCGATGATCCGGGGGTGAAGCCCCAAACCGGAGACGATGGCGGACAAACGCCGGCTTTCGTCCGGGTCGCCTTCAACGATGAGAACTGTCTTGGCCATACGCAATGCTCGATACGCTGAAACAGGAAAATACTCCGCTTGTGCGGGTATATTCGTATGATACCTATCCAGGATTGTGTCAGATAAGGGTAAAGATGGGCTGAAGC
>CAYVJO010000045.1:0-3416 GCA_964451735.1 uncultured Hyphomicrobiaceae bacterium
GGGTCTGCCTGCTGCCGTCACCCTGGCGGCCCAGGATGAGGTGATCGGGCTGCGTGTCGCAAACGCTCTTGGCAGCCGTTCGCTTCGCCTTTACTGGTCGGAAGACATGCTCGGCGCGCAAATCGGCGGTGCTGTAAAGAACGTGCTGGCGATCGCCGCAGGGATCGTGGCGGGACGCGAACTCGGCGACAATGCCCGCGCAGGCATCATCACGCGAGGCTTTGCGGAGCTGACGCGCTTCGGCATCGCAGCGGGCGCCAAGCCTGAGACGCTGACAGGACTGTCTGGCCTGGGAGACCTGATCCTGACATGTTCCAGCGAGCAATCCCGTAATATGTCTCTCGGCAAGGCTCTGGGCGAAGGCAAAACGCTGAGCGACATCTTAGGGGCGCGGAGCTCCGTGAGCGAAGGAGCGCATTCAGCGGCCGCAGCGGTCGCGCGCGCGCGCGATTTGGGTGTCGAACTGCCTATCTGCGAAGCGGTGAGGGCGATTCTAGCGGGAGAAATGCAGGTGGATACCGCGATCGAAGCGATCCTGTCACGTCCGTTCAAGAGCGAGGCGGAGACCGTCTCGCAATTCGTTGGTCGCAAGCGGTCCCGAAAGTCGGTTTAAATTCGCGCTCGCCGTTGCGCTGGGTGACGAAAATAGCAATCGTGAGCCAGGTAGCCATTATTGCGCTCCTATGGATCCGCTTAAAGCATCGGACCGAAAAGTGCGAAGCGGTTTTCGGATAAATCCGATACTGGAACCCACAGATAGAGCGCCATGGCCGATTCTGATTAAAGGTCCGGCGCTCTAGCCTTCGCACGTCCTGGATCAGGACCCTTTCAAATGGAAAGGATCCTGATCTATATCTACTTGTCTACGCACAATTCAGGAAAACCAGTGCTCACTATTACTAATCGTGCTGCTCCAGGCGCTTCTATGATTTGCGGCCTGTCTAATTCCGCCCTGCCCATTGTCCGTTTTGGAGGTCTTGGCGGTATCTAGGAAAAGTCCCCACGAAGGTGGAATCGAACTCATAGTAATTGCACGTAATCTCTTCGCCCTCATGGATGTCTCGCAGAGCGTAACCATTGCTGAATTGCGTGAAATCCGTATTCGGCGTGTCGCTATGGTTCATGAAACGTCCATTATCGAGTTCCACGAAAAGAAGATTTTTATCTTCGAAGTCCGGAAATGAGTATCTATCAACGAACTCCCGAATATGCGGTGGGAAATTTTCAAGATCGCAGCGTGAAAAAGTGGCGATGAATTTCCGGTTTAGCTGCCAGATCAGCGTGCCAGAAGAAATAAATTCATCGGCGTAAACACCCAATCCTTCGATGGGACTTTGAGCGACATGAGAGCGGACAAGCATCATTGTCTGTTCGTTCCTCACAATGGTTCTAATTTCATTTCAACAAATTCTGCAAGCATTATGACACTATTGACTAGATAAGACTTCATCAGCTTCAAAATAGCAACCTCCTTTACTCAATACAAAAAAAATTACTTATAAATAACTTTCACTTGCAATATTGAACACATGAGTATTTGCGCAGTTACGCGAAAAAATGCCTCGAACCTTTGCTTCTGCTACAGATATGCGATGGCTTCGAAAGGCGGCAACAGTTATTCTGTATGAAAGTGTGTGTAAAGAAGAAAATGCGATCCAACCATTAACGCAACGTCTGGCCTCAGTGACTATTCGGATAGCGCACCCGCGGGCTCGACGCCGAGCATGCGCATCGGTGCGGAAAGGCTTCTGCCACTACGATTTTTTTCTTTGAATATTATAGTGCTAGCTAATCAATCTTGCTCTTGTTCCCGTCCAAGACGATCGCGCAGAAATAACAGTCCGATTACAAAACTCATGAGGGCAATACTTATAGGATACCAAAGGCCGTAATAAATATTGCCGGAAGCAGCGACCATGGCTGTCGCAATGAGAGGCAGCATGCCGCCAAACCAGCCATTGCCGATATGATAGGGAAATGACATTGACGTGTAGCGAATACGGGCGGGAAACAGATCGACTAGAAACGCCGCCATCGGCCCATAGACCATGCAGACATACATCATCATCAGTAGCAGCAACCCAATAACAAGCGGCGTATTCATCTTCTCGACATCGGCCTTGAGCGGATAGCCTTGGATCGTAAGCCCAAGGAGAATGTTTTCCTTTCGGTTTGCAGCCTCCCAATTCTCAATCGGCAAGGGCCGCAACCCTCCGACGGTGAGGGTTCCGGCCTCATCCGGTCGATCGACCGTCGTGAAAGACAATCCCAGCTTTGTCAGATAGTCCTTTGCGCGGTCGCAATCGGAAAATTCTGTCCAGGGACCAACAAAGATATGGAAATTGCAGGTCCGGGTGTCAGTTGCCAGAATGATTCTGGTAGTGTTCTGAAACTGGGCAAGATCAGGGTTCACGGCTTTTGTCAGAGCTGAGAAAATCGGGAAGTATGTAAGGGCAGCCAGCAAGCATCCCGCTAGTATAATCGGCTTACGCCCAATGAGATCAGACAGCCAGCCGAAAAAAATGAAGAACGGCGTTCCAAGGATCAAAGATATCATCATCAATTGGTACGCAACGTCATATTCGACCTTCAACGTGATCTGCAAATAGAACAAGGCGTAGAACTGGCCCGTATACCACACGACGCCCTGGCCGGCTGTGGCACCTAAAATCGCAAGCAATACCTTCCGGGCATTGGCTTTTCTGAAGAAACTCTCCGCGATTGGAGCCTTCGAGATCTGACCTGCATCCTTCATATATTGGTAAAGAGGCGATTCGCTGAGACGCAGCCGGATATAAGCTGAGAAAACCAAAAGGATAAGCGACATCAGAAAAGGTATCCGCCAACCCCATTCCTTAAATTGATCATCCGGCATAAAGGCGCGGCAAATAATTATGACGAGGAGTGACAGCAGAAATCCGATCGTCGCGGTCGTCTGTATCCAGCTCGTGGCCCAGCCACGCCACTTCGCCGGCGTATGCTCGGCGACATAAGTGGCGGCGCCGCCATACTCGCCGCCAAGCGCAAAACCCTGTGCAAGGCGAAGAAGCACGAGGGCCATGGGAGCGAGCCAGCCAATATGCTCGAATGTCGGCAGCAGCCCAACGGCGAAAGTAGACGTACCCATAAGGACAATTGTGATTAGGAACGCGTATTTACGGCCGAGCCTGTCCCCGATCCGGCCGAAATATACAGCTCCAAAAGGTCTGATCAGGAAACCGGCCGCATAAGTGGCCAGTGCGGACAGCAGAGCGGCTGTATCGTTTCCTGGGGGGAAGAACAGGTAGGCAAAGAAAGGAGCGAGCGTTGCATACAGATAAAAGTCGTACCACTCGAAGACCGTGCCTAGGGAAGAGGCAAACACAACCTTTCGCTGCTCGGCCGGGCTAACGAAAACGATCGGGGGACGCTTTGGA
>CAYVJO010000045.1:3426-5250 GCA_964451735.1 uncultured Hyphomicrobiaceae bacterium
TGGAGCATACCCAGCCTTAGCGTAACGCATGAACTCTCCCTCAGCTTGATGACCGGGCGGTTCTTGCTGTTTGTTCTTACCTGATTTTTTCCACCCGGTCTCACCGGGTTGTCAAATTAGCCTATAGCGATATGCTTTGCCAGCCTGGTTTTAACACATCTCAAGCCGGTAAATGGCTATACTCAACAATAAGAAAAACGCACCTCACTTTTTATCCACGGAAGGAGTACCAATAAGAGTTTCACCCCGATATTGAGCAAAAATATGCGCTTTTTCTTCGTCAAATAGAATAACATTGTATGTTTCCGGTTCAACGCCTTCGACCTCCATGCCCGGAGAGCCGAGTGGCATACCTGGAACGGCCAGACCTTTAACCGCCGGTTTCTCGCGAAGCATACGGACGATCGAGGAGACGGGGACATGGCCTTCGACGATATAACCGCCCACTTTCGCGGTATGGCAGGATGACAGGCTCTGCGGCACGCCATTCCGTCGCTTGAACGCCCGCATATCCTTTTGCTCAACGACTTCGATTGAAAATCCCGCGGCTTTGACATGATCAGCCCACGCCGCGCAGCAGTCGCAACTGGGATCTTTGTATACAGTGACCAGAGGCAGCGTTTCCGCTCTCGCAGTGCCTGCGAGGATAAATGCGAGAAAGCCGCAAACCAGCAAGATGGAACGGCGAGCGATCATAAAGGTTCCTCCACGGTCTGAATGGTTTCGGCTAACAGATCGCTAGATCATCACCGATCCGAGCGTGCCAAAACCTGCATCAACTCAGCAACCTTGCGGCGCTGCTCGTCTATACCGCCGCTTGCAAGGGCAGCCTCGACGCAATGGGCGACATGATCACGCAAGATTTCCTGCTCGACGCGCCTGAGCGCCGCGCGCGCGGCGTCAATCTGGGTGACGATGTCTATGCAATAGCGGTCCTCATCGATCATGCGCGCAATTCCGCGCACCTGCCCTTCTATACGGCTGAGCCGTCTTCGGCAGGAAAGTTTGGTTGGCTTTTGCATGATTGACTTATACCCCTCATGGGTATATTCGTCAACTCGTACAGTCGTTGCAAACGTACACAAGAATGGTAATGGCAAGATTTCAATGATTACCGATCACGCCCATTCAAACCATGAGTCCATGCCAAAAACGGCTTGCTGCGCCTGTCATGACGAAACAACCGGTCATGGCGCGAACACAAAAGAAAATGCTGGCTTAGACGTCCACGACCCTGTCTCTGGCTTAGACGTCCACGACCCTGTCTGTGGTATGACGGTCAGCACCGAGAAGAGTCAATTCCACTCGCAGCATAACGGTACGGTTTACCATTTCTGCTGCGAAGGTTGCCGGCGGAAGTTCGACGCCGACCCGCTGCGTTTCCTGGATCCGCCCCGCGCTGAGATCACCGGGCCTGCCCTCAAGGGCACGGTTTACATATGCCCTATGGACCCGGAAATCCGCCAGGACAGCCCGGGCGCATGCCCAATCTGTGGAATGGCGCTCGAACCCGAGCTGATCACAGCCGAAGCGCCTACCAATCTCGAACTGACCGATATGACGCGGCGTTTTTGGATTGGCCTCGCGTTCGCCCTTCCGGTCTTCCTCATCGAAATGGGCGGTCATCTTGCAGGCGTTCGCCTGTTCGAAGCCAAGCTCTCGAACTGGCTACAACTCGCTCTGGCCACCCCAGTCGTGCTTTGGGCGGGACGGCCATTCTTCGAGCGCGGCTGGCAATCCGTGAAGACCGGCCGTCTCAATATGTTCACGCTGATCGCAATGGGCACGGGCGTCGCCTGGAGCTATAGCGTCGCTGCATCGCTT
>CAYVJO010000045.1:5260-5932 GCA_964451735.1 uncultured Hyphomicrobiaceae bacterium
TGAGCGAAACCGTCAAGCGCACAGTCGGCGACAATCCGCGGATGCAACCGGGCGTGGCGGTCGAAGTGACCCGGGAATGTCTGGCGGCGCTGGCCTCGCTGCATCGCTTGTACCTGACGCTTTTCCAGAAGCATTCCGCAGCGCTGACGGCGCCGTGCCCGTCTATTTCGAGGCCGCGTCCGTGATCATAGTACTGGTGCTTCTAGGCCAAATTCTCGAATTGCGCGCCCGCGAGAGTACCAGCAGCGCCATCCGCGCGCTTCTCGACCTGACCCCGAAAACGGCACGGCGAATCAAAGTCTGCGGCGGCGACGAAGACATCGCGATGGAGGCCGTTCGACGAGGCGACAAGCTTCGTGTTCGACCCGGCGAAAGGGTGCCGGTTGACGGGGCGGTGCTGGAAGGGCGCAGCGCGGTCGACGAGTCGATGGTAACAGGCGAGGCCATGCCCGTCATCAAGGAGCCTGGTGCAAGCATTATCGGCGGTACGCTTAATCAAAGCGGCGGTTTCGTTATGCGGGCGGAGAGGGTCGGCCGCGAAACGATGCTCGCGCAGATCGTGCAAATGGTGGCGCAGGCCCAGCGCAGCCGTGCTCCGATCCAGAGCCTTGCGGACCGGGTCGCAGGCTGGTTCGTACCCGATCTGCACGCGAAGAGCGTGCTCGCATGGCT
>CAYVJO010000045.1:5942-11371 GCA_964451735.1 uncultured Hyphomicrobiaceae bacterium
CACCAGATCCGCACCCGCGCCGACCGGCTTCTTGACACCCGCACCGACGACGTCGATGGCGAGACCCAGGAACGACGCGGCACCATCAGCGTCTTCGACGGCCCCGAGCCGCGCGTCGTTTTCGGAATGATCGCGGCGGTATCGGTTTTGATCATCGCCTGCCCATGCGCACTAGGGCTGGCAACGCCCATGTCGATCATCGTCGGGGTTGGGAGAGGCGCGCAAAGCGGCGTGCTGGTCAGAAACGCCGAAGCGCTGGAGCGCCTGGAGCGCGTTGATACTCTGGTCATCGACAAGACAGGAACGCTGACCGAAGGCAGACCGCGGGTCATTGCGGTCAGGTCTCACCACCACGAAGATGGCGAGGATGTCAACGAGCTGCTGCGCCTCGCCGCCAGTGTGGAGCGCGCAAGCGAACATCCGCTGGCGGCGGCCATTGTGGAAGCAGCAAAGCAGCGCGGACTTGCTTTATCCGACGTCAAGGAATTTACTGCCTCTCCGGGTTTAGGGGTGAGCGGCGGCGTGGACGGGCGCTTTGTCACCATTGGCAATGCCGCCGCCATAGCGCGAGGCGGGCTGACTAGCTCGGCTCTCAATGTCGAGGCCGAAGCCCTCCGCCGGGAAGGCGCAACGGCGGTCTTTGTCGCAATTGATGGCGCTGCCGCCGGGATCATCGCCATTGCCGATCCCGTAAAGGCTTCCGCATCGCCCTCGCTCGCGGCTCTCAAGGGCGCCGGTTTGCAGATCGTCATGCTCACCGGCGACAACCGGACCACGGCCGAGGCAGTCGCTCGTACACTGGGCATCGCCGATGTCGAGGCCGAGGTTCTCCCTGGTGACAAGGCCGCTATCGTCGGACGGTTGCGCAAGGAAGGGCGGATCGTGGCGATGGCGGGGGACGGGGTGAACGATGCCCCGGCACTTGCCGCCGCAGATGTGGGCATTGCCATGGGTACGGGCGCGGATGTGGCGATGGAGAGCGCGGGCATTACGCTCGTCAAGGGCGATCTCTGCGGCCTTGTGAGAGCGCGCGTTTTATCCAAGGCCGTAATGGCGAACATCAGGCAAAATCTGTTTTTTGCTTTCATCTACAACGCCGTTGGCATCCCGATCGCTGCGGGTGCGCTTTATCCATTTTTCGGGCTATTGCTCTCACCGGTCATTGCGGCAGCGGCAATGTCGCTTTCGTCCTTCAGCGTCATCGCAAACGCGCTACGGCTAAGGCGAATCTCGATCGATGGACACCGCACACAGGTTGCGGCAAAGCTCTGACGGCTGTCTATCGCGAACGCTCTTTATTCACCCTGAATTCAGCGTAAATCTCTTCTTCTTGACCATGGGGCGTGATAGCTTCCAGCGTCAGATGGGGAGGTAGGCCGCTACACCCAGTTGAAACTGCAGTAAACCTAGCCTCGCAATTGCCTATCGGAGCCCGTTCGAGGGACGCCCAAACAGTAAACTGTCCTACCCTCGTCGAGTCTTGGGGAAATTTCAATGCGCATTCATAAAGCAACCTTTCGACATCTGCTCGTATTCAGCCTCGCAACGGCTCTCTTCGCATGGCCACAAAGCGATACATCGGCGCAACAGTTTCTTGGCAAGGCCCGGCAATCCTGCAGCGGTATGCAATCTGTTGCATCAGCAGAGGGCCCAGTTCTGGCGCAGCCGTTTCAAGCGACAACGGTCGCTCTCGCTAGCCGCGAGGTCATAATCACCTGCGAAGATCAGCCGCCTGTAACAATCGAATGCCCTGAAAGCACGAACCGTGTGTTGATCGACCGCACGCAAGGACCCAACATCTATTCGATTATATGTCTGCGAAATTAAGACCGGTGGGACGCGGGGAATTCGAAAAGGGGGCAGCACAATGAAATATATCGAAAGTTACGATCTCAGGGATTCGATATCGCGGACTTACTTTATCCTTTTATGTTTTCTGCCTGTCCTGATTATCGGACTTTTGGCTTTCGTTTTGTTCGCCAGTTTCCTCGGTACGCAGGCGAACGAAATTGCCAGACTTGTACGCGATCTGGAGCTTCAATGCGAGTTTGAAGCCGGTCTCAGAGACGTTGGCGTCACTGGCATTCGATGCGCTGACTATTTGCCCAGAATTGGTTTTTTCTTTTTTCTTCTTATAGCTTGGACCGTAGCTGCAACCGTCACAACCATCAAGATTTTCGAGTTTGCAAAATCCAGACTCTTGCGTCTCACAATCACTATTATTACGGCTTTATCGATACCTGTTCTCTTGTTATTAAAATATTTCCTTGCGATCGGAAGTTTGTCTACGTTTCTTTACGCCATACTTGCTTTGATCGGGATTTCAATATTTATAATCGGGTTCAGCTTTTCCACCGTGGCAAGATTGATACAAAACTCGACGATCATGAGTTTCGTATTCGTTTTTTCCGCCATCACTTTTCTTGTCTTATCGATTCTGTTTTCCTATTATGATAAGAATATATTTAGCGCTCTCGGCTCACTGAATACAATTCTTCTATCTATAATCATCATTTATACTTTTGCTGGTGGCTTGTTTTATTTCAGTCGTACGACGGGTATTCCATGGGTCACTGGTCTGTTCATCTGGATCGTGACACTGAATATTTTCGGATGGAACGACCGGGCGCCAGTCCATCTGAGGCCGGTAACGCCAGCCGCAGCCGTCACAGGCGATGCTCAGTTCCTGCAGTGGCTCGACGCGCGACAGGACCGGGCCGTTTACGAGAATAGCGGTCGCGACTATCCCGTTTATATCGTCGCGGCTGCGGGCGGAGGAACCTACGCATCCATCCGCACGGCGTACATGCTGACCTACCTCCAAAAAATCTGCCCAGCTTTCGCTCACCATCTCTTCGCGGTCAGCAGCGTTTCTGGCGGTGGTCTTGGAGCGATCGCTTACGCATCTCAAAATATCACGTTCGATCCACAGGACTTGCGCGCATGCGAGGGGTTGGAGACCCGTCAGGTGGTGGCCAGTCCGGTCGAAACCGTGATCGCGCCTGAAGCCCCCTCGCCACTCGACAGCTTTTTCGCCAAGGATGTATTATCCACTATAGTCGGGGCCGGGCTTTTTCCGGACATGCTGCAACGTGCCATTCCATGGCCGGTTCGCCAGCTCGACCGCTCCGTCGCTTATGGCGAGGCTTTGGCGCAATATTGGCGTGAAGCGCTCGGGGCCGAGGATTCAAGGCGAGCGGACGCCTCGAAAATACAGGCGATGGGATGTCCGGCGGAGGAGTTTTTCGGTGAATGCGAAATTGCCAGCTATTGGCGGCCGGATGGCAATGTTCCGATATTGATTTTCAACACCACCGATGTCGACACCGGCACACCGATCATCCTGTCGAACCTCAGCAAAGAATTCTACCAGGGTACGCTTGCCGCTGTGAACATGCGGGATTTCACCGACAAATCGATTTATCTTATCGACGGGGCGAGCTTGAGCGCGCGTTTTCCTATCGCTCTCCCCGCCGGATTCCTGCCGCAGAGTACTTCGTCGGATAGCTGGTTCCGTCTGGTCGATGGCGGCTATTTCGATACATCCGGGCTGATAACCGCAGAAGCCGTTAAAAAACGGATCGAAAAGATCGCCAGCGATCGAGGCTTGCGGGTGAGCGTCCGTCTGATTTTCCTCGGCGAATGGGCCGACAGGGCTCCCGAAGCGGTGGACGCGCCGTCCGCACCGCAACCCTCCGCTCCTGCCGCTATCATCGCGCAATTGAGTGCGTCCGTCAAAAACGGTCATGGTAAGTCTCCGGGTGGCTCCGAGCTCGATGCACACGCCGCCGCTTTGTTCACCGCGCGAGACCAGAGGACCAATTTCCTGGTCAGCCGCTTTCTGGCAACTATCGATGGTACGATTGCTTTGCGTTGGGACCCCCAGGCGCAGGGAGGTCTTACACCGCATTGCCCTGATGTGCCGCTTGCTTGGTATCTGGCGCCCTGTACGCAGCAACTTGCCAGATCACGCCTGGATGACGCACTTTTCGCCGCGGAGCCGGAGCTTGCGAAATTACGCGGCGATCTTGCCAGATAAGCCGTTGGCGACGGAACAGTTTCACGGCTACCGTGTATACCCTGGGTCTGACCTGATATAAGTACAAAACCCTAAGGGTGCGGGAGCCGCACCCGTCGAAGGGTAGAAGCGATGCCAAATATACGCCGATGCTATGCTGAGGGCACGACTGATGGTTGTGTGGAAGCCTTGAATAGCCTATCGCAAGCACCGCACATAACGAAAGCGGCCTTGCTGCAATCAATATAGCCGCCGCCCGGCGTGCGACACGCGCAAGCAATGCTGGCAAACAGCGTATCAACGCGAGAACCTGCCGTGAGGGAACGCAATGACCAAGGTTCAGCCCATTTCGAAAACGGTTGCCCTACCCTGCGGTGAGAAGGCGCCGGCTTTCGGGGTCGGCACCTGGCGGATGGGTGAAAACCAGTCGCGGCGTAATGAGGAAATTGCCGCTATCCGGCTTGCTCTCGATCTTGGCGTGACGCTGATCGACACTGCAGAGATGTATGGCGAAGGCGGCGCAGAAGAGGTAATCGGCGAGGCGATACGAGGCCGCCGGGACGGACTCTTCATCGTCAGCAAGGTCTATCCACAAAATGCCTCGCGTGAAGGCGTCGTCGCAGCTTGTGAACGTAGCCTCAAGCGGCTTGGCGCCGATCAGATCGACCTTTATCTTCTGCACTGGCCAGGCAAGATACCGATTGCGCAAACGCTCGGCGGTTTCATGTCTCTAAAGCAGGCGGGCAAGATCCGGCATTACGGCGTCAGCAATTTCGATGTGGACGATCTTGAGGACACCTGGCGCGCACCCGGCGGCCCGGACATTCAGACGAACCAGCTCCTTTACAATCTAGTGCGGCGCGGAATCGAATGGGACACGCTCGCCTGGATGCGCGAGCGCGGCATTCCAGCGATGGCCTACTCCCCGCTCGAACAGGCGCGGCTCATCAAGGACAGGCGACTCGTAACATTCGCGCGCGAGCATTATCTCACGCCCGCTCAAGCCGCGCTCGGTTGGCTGCTCGCCAAGGATGGCGTAATGGTCATCCCCAAATCGAGCGATGCCGGGCGTCTCAAGGAGAATCTCTCCGCTCTCGCAAAACCGCTGACCCCGGACCAGATCATCGAACTCGACCGGCTGTTCCCCGCGCCAGCGGAACAGACACCGCTTGAGATGTTGTGATGTGATCATAAAAAAGTGGCGGCCTGCAAGGCCGCCATAGGGAGGGACCGTCAAACTCTGAATTAAAGCGACGGCGCGGCGCCGCCCCCATTACGCCGCGCCGTAGCCTCCGCCCCCGGGCGTCTCCAAAGTGAATATATCGCCAGGCCGCATGTCACGCCGGTCGTTGCCGCCGAGTTCCTCAACGCGGCCATCCGCGCGCTCGACCGCATTGCGTCCCGGCAACCC
>CAYVJO010000046.1:0-710 GCA_964451735.1 uncultured Hyphomicrobiaceae bacterium
CCGCAACGATCCCCTTGCTCTTGCGTAAACGTGGCGCATAGGGACAGCAAAGTCAGGCAATTTGCGCATCCCTATATTATTGAAACACCGAAAGTGGTTGTAACTTCGAGCTTTCAGCCGGGGGAGGAATATGGTCCAGGATATGGCGCCGAGGCGGCAGACCGTTGGAGTGCGGATCGGCGGCGTAATGGTCGGTGGCGACGCCCCGGTCGTGGTCCAATCGATGACCAACACCGACACGGCGGACATCGAGAAAACCGCGCGGCAGGTTGCTGAACTCGCCCAGGCCGGTTCCGAACTGGTGCGCATCACAGTCGATCGTGACGAGGCGGCAGCGGCAGTGCCGCATATTCGCGACAGGCTCGCGGCATGGGGCGTCACCGCTCCTCTCGTTGGCGATTTCCATTATATAGGCCACAAGCTTCTCAACGAGCATCCGGCCTGCGCGGAAGCGCTTGATAAATACCGGATAAACCCCGGCAATGTCGGCTTTCGCGACAAGCGCGACCGGCAGTTTTCCGAGATTATCGAAATCGCCCTCCAATATGACAAACCGGTCCGGATCGGTGTGAACTGGGGCAGCCTCGATCAGGAGCTGCTGACCAGGTTGATGGACGAAAACGCATTGCTGCCTGAGCCGAAAGGCGCTCGCGCCGTTCTGCATGAAGCGATGGTTCAGTCCGCGATCCTGAGTGCCGAGCGAGCGAAGG
>CAYVJO010000046.1:720-9449 GCA_964451735.1 uncultured Hyphomicrobiaceae bacterium
ATGGGCGTGGAGAAGATCATACTATCGGCCAAAGTCAGCGCCGTTCAAGATTTGATCAGCGTGTACAAAATGCTTGCCGATCGCGGGCGTTACGCGCTCCACCTTGGTCTTACCGAGGCGGGCATGGGCTCCAAGGGAATTGTCGCCTCGACGGCCGGGATTGGCATCCTGCTGCAACAGGGTATTGGCGACACGATCCGCGTTTCACTCACACCGCAACCCGGCGAAGCGCGCACGCGGGAAGTCGAGGTCGCGCAGCAAATTTTACAGGCAATGGGTCTGCGCGCCTTCGTTCCAGTCGTTGCAGCCTGTCCGGGATGCGGACGAACCACAAGCACCCTCTTTCAGGAACTCGCGTCGGACATTCAAAATCATATCGCCGCAAGCATGCCCGAATGGCGCAAGATCTACCCTGGTGTCGAGACGCTGAGTGTCGCCGTCATGGGCTGCATTGTTAACGGGCCGGGCGAGTCGAAGCACGCAGATATCGGTATCAGCCTTCCAGGCACCGGCGAAAGCCCGGCGGCCCCGGTCTTTATCGACGGCAAGAAAGCGCTGACCCTGCGCGGACCGACGGTTGCAGAAGATTTCAAAAAGCTCGTGGCCGACTATATCGAAAATCGTTTCGGTCGCGGAGAACGCGGCACACCGAGCCGCGCGGCTGAATAGGCGGCGCTTTTATCCTGAATTCCGCCCGAGCGTATGATGCCCGGGCGGCTTAGACTTCACATACGACTAATCTGATACGGCCATCCCGTGATGCCGAGTGACGCTACAGGCGCGATCCGCCCACTCCTGGAATATTCGAAGTCGCGGCCGCGGCTGCCTTCGTGCTGTCCTGGACGACTTTGGCCGTCAGAGAACGGATGTCTTCAAGCTGCTTTGCGTAGGTGTCCATGATTTCGCGGACATAGTGCGTCTGCACCTCAATGACCTCATTGACCTGCTTGGCGTCCGTCAGCTTGATGGCGAAACGGAAATTTGCGTCCGCGTTCAGTCGCGTATATTCGGCAATTTTTTCATTGAGTTGCTTCAGCCCGTCCAGTCCCGGAGCGGATGGCGTATCGAAACTTGATATGGCCTGCTGGCTGGCGGAAATGAAGGTTTCAAAGGCCTTGCGGGCCTGATCGATGCTCGCCTTTATCATGCTGCGCACGGGTTCGGGCACTTCGGCGAAATTCGGAATTTCTTGCATAGACTGACCTCCTGGAGCGCGTGAAAAAGATTGAGGCTGGCTTCCAATGACTGATCGCGAGTTGGGTGGTACCAAAACGTTCAGTTGATCGCTCGTCAAACGAGCTAACGCATGGCGACACAAACACCTTCCATCCGAGTCGCGTTCAAGTCAACCGTGGCTGAGCCACTTTCCGAGTTTGAACCGCCGCGGCGGGAAGATGGCGCGGCAGGCTGTCATCGGAGCGATGCCTCCGCCTCTCGAAAGGCATCGGGCGTATCGAGATCGATGAGGATTCCGGCCGAACACTCCGCCGCCTCGAACAGGCTCGCCCCCGGCGCTGTGAACAGCTCACGCGCTCCTTGATCCCCAGCCAGTTGTCTGAGGGCGGCAAAGTGCTCCCGGCCGAACAACACAGGATGACCTTTTTGTCCCTTATGACTCGGGACGCAGATGGACTTCCCGTCTCTCTCCGGCAATACATATGAAAGCCGCTCGTAATCCTGCCGCTCGATAAATGGCATATCGCCCAACACGATGTAGACGCCTCGCAGGTTCGGATTGAGATGACGAGCCCCGGTTGCAATAGAGACGCCCATGCCCAGACTTGGCCGTTCGTTGACAATAAGCTTTATATCTGGCGGAAAAAGTGGCTCGACCTGGACAATGTCCGGACCGGCAACGACTATCGTCTGCCGCAGCCCCAGCGTCGAGACGAGCTCAAGGACATATGATATGAGTGGCCGCCCGTCCAAGGGCTTAAGAAGCTTGTTTTCACCCCCCATGCGCCGGGAAAGACCAGCTGCAAGAACAATCGCTCCAAGCGTGGTTAAGGGAGAGCGCTCAGTCATGGTTGGATTTTCTGAAGCGGTTTGAACAGTTTCCACAAGGGCTGCTTGACCACCGCGGCTAGCTTGACCATCGTGTCGATTGAGACATTGGAAACGCCGGTTTCGATTTCGGAGATATGAGACTGAGCAACCCCAGTGAGCCTGTGCACGTCTCTTTGGCTCAGCTTGATTTTCATCCGCGCCTGCCTGAAGTTTTCGCCGAATGTCACCCGTTCGGGATAGCTATCCACCCCGGGCATCTCGTTCTTGGACATGACATGCATCTCGTATGCGCGAATGAAGAATGACAATCAACCGTCATGAGATCGCGCTATTGCATTGCATTTATTGAATGAAAAAATAAATCTTAGGTTAGATATAGTCAACGGCGCATGTAAGCGCTAAAGAACGTGTAATTTGTCACAAGTTCGAGAATGTAAAATTCTGCATATAAAATGAGATTATGAAAGAATATCATACAGTTTATCTGCGAATTTTAGGCCGCGTGCAGGGAGTTTATTATAGGGCATGGGTGCAGGAAAATGCCAAAGCCCGGCAGCTATCGGGATGGGTGCGACACCGCGGCGACGGTTCGGTCGAGGCGCTGTTCCATGGAGCCGCAGGAAAAGTGCAAGAGATGGCCGCCCTGTGCGGGCAAGGGCCTGCAGACGCCAGGGTAGATGCCCTCGAGGTCATCCAGGAAGGCGGTTCCAGCCCTCGGGGATTCGATGTGCTGCCAACGGTTTAAAACATCTGTTGCTAGGCCGGTTGGGCTTTCCATGGCGTCGGCTTTCCGTGCTATCGAGACGATTGCGTTGAAGCCGATAGGAATGGACCAATGAGCGGTATTTTCGATCTCATCATTCGCGGCGGCGCGATCGTCAATCAGGACGGCGTCCAGCAGGCTGACGTCGGCATCAGGCGTGGCCGCATCGCGCGAATTGCCGATCTCGCCCAGGCGTCAGCCGCGGAGACGTTCGATGCGCGCGGCCTGCATGTGCTGCCGGGAGTGATCGATAGCCATGTGCATTTCCGGGAGCCCGGCGGGGAGGATCGCGAGGACCTGGAAAGCGGTAGCCGCGCAGCCGTACTCGGAGGCGTTACCTGCACATTCGACATGCCCAACACCAATCCACCGACGATAACGGCAATGGCTCTCGCCGACAAGGTGTCCCGCGCGAGAAACCGGATGTATTGCGACTTCGCTTTCTATCCCGGTGCGACAACGGACAATATCCAGGATCTTGCCGTTTTGGAGCGCATGGAAGGCGCTTGCGGGATCAAGGTTTTCATGGGCTCCTCCACCGGCAACCTACTCGTCGATGATCCCGCACTGTTAAGGTCGCTGCTTTTGCAATCAAGCCGGCGGGTTGCCTTTCATTGCGAGGACGAGGCGCGTCTCAACGCGCGCAAAACCTTGCTACGCGACGGCGATCCCGCCAGCCACTCCGAATGGCGCGATGCGGACGCAGCGATCACCGCGACGAGGCAATTGCTGGGTCTTGCCCGCGAAACCGGGAGGCGCGTCCATATACTGCATGTCTCGACGGGCGAGGAGATGAGGCTCATCGCCGAGAACCGCGATATCGCGACGGCGGAAGTCACGCCCCATCATCTCCTTCTCGCCGCACCCTCCGCTTATGAGCGGCTCGGCAGTCGCGCGCAAATGAACCCGCCCTTGCGCGACGAATTCATGCAGGCCGCATTATGGGATGCGCTTGCTCAAGGCATTGCTGACACGATCGGGTCGGATCACGCCCCCCATATGCTTGAGGACAAGGCGAAGCCCTATCCGGCCTCGCCATCCGGAATGCCGGGCGTACAGACGCTGGTTCCGCTTATGCTCGATGCGGTGAATGAAGGGCGGCTCAGCCTTCAGCGCTTCATCGATTTGACAAGCGGTGGACCGGCCCGCGTTTACGGCATTGCTGGCAAGGGCAGGATCGCGGCTGGATATGATGCCGATCTTACGATTGTCGATATGAATGCTCAGCGGGAGATTAGCGATGCGTGGATTGCGAGCCGCTGCGGATGGACGCCTTACGCGGGCCGTGCGGTGACGGGCTGGCCCATTGCGACGCTTGTCCGCGGGTGCTTTGCGATGCGCGACGGCGAGGTAACAGGCCCGGCGCGCGGGCAGCCAGTCAGGTTCGCGGAAGCCCTGAACGCCAGTGTTTCTCAAGATGAGATCGAGCGACAATAAGCTAGCCAAGCCAAATCGGCGGGATCGCTTATAGCCGGAAATATTACACTTTGGGCTTGCAGCACAATTTGAAAAGGTGGGTTGTGGCTTTTTATGAAAATCGCGCGCAAACAATTCGATGCGGATCGGGATCGTCTCCATTTGAAATGATCATGATCTGGAACGCCTTCTGATGACCTTGGGCAGCAAGCACCGCGCTGTCACGAATATTTCGCAAGCGTTTCTGGCCAAGCAAAGCTATAGTCTGCCAAGCCGCGTTCCGACCCGAAAACCGGAGGTCCACTTTTCGGAACGCGCTTTACCGAAGCGGGCCTCGAATGTTCGGGTTGGCGGCCGGATCGCTAGCCGAATTCGTTGCTTCATCTGGCTCCGCGCCTGTCGCAGGTCCCGCTACGCCGGAAGCGCTAGCTTGCTTCTTTAGTCCCTGCTCATACAGATCGATCTCATGCGCGGAGTATTCCTCCGGCTTGCAGGAACAGCCTTTTACGTAATCTTTTCGATGCCGCCAGGCATTCTTGAGTTTGTTGTAGGGCTCGCCCGTAAGGGACATCATCTGCTCGACATCTTCGCCAGGATTTTTGTAGACGAAGAGTTCGACCGGCGCGGCGCATTGATCCTTGCACTTGCCTTCGTCTTCAGAAAAACGGCTGCCCAGCGTCGAAAAGCTGATTGGGAAATAGAAACCGTCACAAAGTCTGACGCACATCGTTCGATAGGAGGCGAAAGGCAAAGCCGATTGCTCCGGTTGCGTGTTCGCATAACCGCGATCGAATGAGCTTTCCTCGTCCTGCCAGAGCGAAAAGAAGGAGTTCGAGCGGCGGCGGCTATTATATTCCCGTTCGTAATTGTCGCCGCAACCATTGCGGGCAAGTTCTGCGACAAGGTCTTCCCGGCGCAAGCGGCGCTGAGCGGAACTCGTCAGGGCGTCCCGCTGCTGCGCGAGATTGGCGATGTCACGGCGAAGACGTTCGATATCGCCGTCAAGCTGAATACAGGCGCGGTTACGGCGCAAGGACCGTCCGAAAATGAACAGTTCCTCATAGCACTCGCGCTTTTCGGCTTCTCTTTCGAGTTTGCGGCGTTCGCGCCCGAGAGACTCCAATTGCTGATCAATGCGAAGGACGGCGTCTTGAGGGCTGTTGCCACGCTGCCATTCACTCACGAGCTGCTGTTCGAGCGCCTGGCAACGCTCCGAACCGGTTCGATACGACTGTGCCTGCGCAAGGCTTGCGTAGGCGAGGGATATGACGCAAGCCAAGGCAACGAACAAGACCTGCCGGGTCGATAGGAAGCACTCAGCCGATTTTCGAATCATCATTGCCCGCATCGCTACCCCCGAACAACTTGAATCGGTTCGCTGTACTATGGATTGATGGCCGCATCAGGTCAATGTCGGATGGGAAACACCGAACCAGTATGCTGCGGGGAGCACTACAACCCTGCGTAGTTCGGCCCTCCCCCTCCCTCGGGAGGAACCCAGTCGATATTCTGGGATGGGTCCTTGATGTCGCAGGTTTTGCAATGCACGCAATTTTGGGCGTTGATTTGGAAACGTTTGCCGTCCGCCGTTTCAACGATTTCATACACGCCTGCGGGACAATAACGCTGCGCCGGTTCGGCGTAGACAGGCAAATTGACGCCAAGCGGGATTGCCGGGTCCTTGAGCACGAGATGAACAGGCTGGTCTTCCTCGTGATTGACGCCCGACAGAAATAGGGAGGATAGGCGATCGAAGGTGAGCTTGCCGTCAGGCTTGGGATAGGCGACAGGCTTAAAGCGCGCCGCCTCGCCTGTTGAGGCGCTGTCGCTCTTGCCATGACGCATCGTATAGGAGAGAAACGGCACAATGGTGTTGAGCCACATCTCCGCGCCTCCCAGCGCTGTCCCAAGCGCCGTGCCGAAACGGGATAGAAGCGGCTTCACATTCCGCACCCGGCGAAGTTCCTTGGCCACTGAACTCGCCTTGAATGCAGTTTCATAATGATCCAGGGCGTCCCTGGCCCGCCCCTCGGAGATCGCCGAAAATGCAGCTTCGGCTGCGAGAATGCCGGATATGATCGCATTGTGCGACCCCTTGATCCGGGGCACGTTGAGGAAACCGGCCCCGCATCCGATCAGCGCGCCGCCAGGAAACGTTAGTCTTGGGATCGATTGCCAGCCGCCCTCGGAGATCGCGCGAGCGCCATAGCCGATGCGCTTGCCGCCCTCGAAGAAAGGCGCGATGACCGGATGCGTCTTGAAGCGCTGGAACTCCTCGAAAGGTGAAAGATAGGGATTTTCATAGTTCAAATGGACGACGAGCCCCACGGCTACGAGGTTTTCCCCATAGTGATACATGAACGAGCCGCCCCCGGTACGGTTGTCGAGCGGCCAGCCGAGAGTGTGCTGCACGAAACCAGGCTTATGATTCTCGGGGCGTACTTGCCATAACTCCTTCAAACCGATGCCATATTTCTGTGGCTCTCGGCCCTCGCGTAAGCCAAACATCGGGACGAGCCGTTTCGTCAGCGATCCATGCGCGCCTTCCGCGAAAAGCGTGTATTTGCCATGAAGCGCCATGCCGCGCGTAAAACTGTCCTTCGGCTTGCCGTCGCGCCCTACGCCCATATCGCCGGTAGCCACGCCGGTTACCGCGCCATCGTCGCTTCGCAGGATCTCAGCTGCCGGAAAGCCGGGATAGATCTCTGCGCCCAAATTCGCCGCTTGTTCTCCCAGCCAGCGCGTTAAATCGCCAAGGCTAACAATGTAATTGCCGCGATTATGCATCAGCGGGGGCATGACGAGGTTCGGAATACGCATTTCGCCGGCCGGGCCAAGATAGAGGAAACGATCCGCCGTTACCTCCTGGGTGACCGGAGCGCCCCTCTCACGCCAATCAGGCAGCAATCGCTTCAAACCGACCGGATCGATGACTGCACCGGACAGGATATGCGCGCCGACTTCGGAGCCTTTCTCCAGAACCACGACAGAGATATCCCGGCCATGCTCCTCGGCCAGTTGGCGAAGGCGGATCGCGGCCGCAAGTCCCGCTGGTCCGGCGCCGACGATCACGACGTCGAAATCCATGCTTTCGCGTTCCGGTAGATTGGGTTCCGAAGTGTTCATGATATCCCTCGCTGCCGCGCGCCGGGTCATTCGCCATCCCGGCAGGCGTCGGCTTTGCTCTTGTTCTACGAGCCATGCTAAACATGACGCAAGAACTTAACCCATGGCGAACCGACGCATCTGGCACACAATCCATGCAGAAAGGCAGCGGAGATAGGAACGGCCTTGCGGCGGACTTGCTCCGGTGGCATCAAGCCATGGGCGCAGACGAAGCCGTGGCGGAGGCCCCACTGGACTGGTCACGCTACAATCCCGGTCATTTTGGAGCGCTGCCGGATAAACCTTCTGTTTCGGCTCCGGCCGACCTACAGCGCGCGCTGGGCGCAAACGCCTCCAGGCTCCCGACGCTGCCCCCCGCTTCGCGGACACAACTGATGAGCCTGTCCGATGTATCCTCTTCAACTGCCCGCGAGATCGCCGCCAGAGCCCCTGATCTTGCAGCTCTGGAAGCCGCCGTCGCCAAATTCGAGGGATGCCCGCTTCGGAAAACGGCTAAAAATCTCTGTTTCGCGCGCGGCAATACCGAGGCGCAGCTGATGCTGATCGGGGAAGCGCCCGGGCGCGACGAGGATCTTCACGGCGAACCATTCGTTGGACGAGCCGGTCAGTTGCTCGACCGGATGCTCGCCGCCATCGGTCTCGGCCGTAACGATGTTTACATAACCAATGTGGTCTATTGGCGCCCCCCAGGCAACCGCACGCCGACGCCGCAGGAAGTGCAGGCCTGCCATCCCTTCCTCCAACGCCAGATCGAGCTTGTGAACCCCGAGATGCTTGTTTTGCTTGGCGGGTCGGCGGCCAAACAGTTGCTCGGTACAGACCAGGGCATCATGAAGCTGCGGGGTAAATGGAAAAGCTACGATGTGCTAGGCCGCGCCATTCCTACAATGGCGACGCTGCACCCGGCTTACCTACTGCGCAATCCGCTCGCCAAACGCCAGGCATGGCAGGACCTATTGGCGATCAAGGCTGCCTTGGCCAAAAGCGGGCATAGCAGCGAATAAGTTCAGCCGGCCGAAAAAACGCTGCGGTAAGTAGCGCTTCCATATGCCCGAGGAGTCATTCGACGCGGCCCGCCCGCACCGCGACCGGCCACCGCACATTTACGGCCGCTCCATCCGGCCAAAGCTCGGCAAGCGCGTCTGAGAAAGCTGCGATCACGTCACCAGCCCCGTCTTTGCGCGCCGCGCGCACAGCCGACCATGTCTCGACATGAGCAAGCAACTGCCCGCGCGTCCATTGACGCTCGATAAGCAGATCAGGCACCGAAAGCTCTTCAAAAGGAAATGGCAGCGAGCGATAACCGTCCTCGACATAGCGCCGCTCAGGCGGCCAGTAGGCGCCGATCTTTTCCCGGTAAAACTCTTGAACTGTAAGATCGGCCTCGCCGTCGAGTTGGAGTACGCCATAAGTAACG
>CAYVJO010000046.1:9459-11353 GCA_964451735.1 uncultured Hyphomicrobiaceae bacterium
CTTTCTTTCCGGCGCGGCGGACTTCGCGATAGAAGGCGTCAAAATCGAACCAATGCGCGGCCTGCGCGGCGGTGATAAGATCGGCGCTGTGATCGGCAAGACCGCTCGCCTCCGCCAGTGAGATTCGGTAAGTCACACGGGGGTGCGGGGCTGCGGCTGCGATTTGCCCTGCGCTAGCATCGATCGCGATCACCTGGCTGAAATACTCGGCGAGAGCCACCGAAAGCTGTCCATTGCCGCAACCGCAATCCAGCGCGAGGGTTCTAGCTGGGCTACGCTCGGCTAGGAAAGCGGCTAGCCCGGGCGGATAAGTCGGACGGCTCGCCGCATAATCATCCGGGGCGTCGGAGAAATAATCCTTAAAGCCCTTTTCATCCATTGCCTGCTCCTGTTGCCGGAGATGTGTTGGCTCTCATTCAGACCGCCGAATAAGCATTTCCGCAATATGCTGATGGCATTTTTGCGGATTGCGATTGCCGGTTTGCACCACAAATAAGAAGAGCAATATTTTGCTCGTCCGCCTCATTCTCATATCGAACCAAAGGAATTGATCATGACCAGAGTGCTCGTTCTGTACTATTCGTCCTACGGCCACACCGAGAAGATGGCCGAAGCGGTCGCAGAAGGCGCGCGTCAGGCTGGCGCCGAGGCCGATATCAAGCGCGTTCCGGAACTGGTCCCGGAGGAGATCGCGCGCAAATCTGGCTACAAGCTCGATCAGCCCGCGCCGATCGCCAAGGTTGAGGATCTCCCCCATTACGACGCCATTATCATAGGAACGGGAACGCGCTATGGACGCATCTCTTCGCAAATGGCGAATTTCCTGGATCAGACCGGCGGACTTTGGGCGCGCGGCGCTCTGAACGGCAAGGTCGGCGGCGCGTTCGTATCAACGGCCAGCCAGCATGGCGGCCAGGAAACGACGCTGTTTTCAATCATCACCAACCTTTTGCATTTCGGCATGGTCGTCGTCGGCCTCGATTATGGTTTCAGCGGCCAGATGAGGCTGGACGAAGTGACGGGCGGCTCGCCCTATGGCGCAACCACCATCGCCGGCGGGGACGGCTCTCGCCAGCCGAGTGAGAACGAGCTTGACGCCGCCCGCTATCAAGGGCGCAAAATCGCTGAAACAGCCGCCAAGCTGCATAGCTGATTTCATCCAGTGGCGGGAACGGGAAGGCTGGGTGGTGTCCGCATTCGTTGGAACCGCCCTCCTCCCTACGTATAAATCAAAACCAGAACGAATGTGCCTAAAGCCACGCGGTAATAGGCGAAAGGCGCAAAGCCGGTTCGGCTGACGATCGCCAGAAACGGCTTGACGATAAGCAGCGCCGCAATGAAGGCCGATACGAAACCGACGGCTATCAGTCCGGCGTCATCGAAACTCAAACTCGCACGGTTCTTGTAGGCGTCAAAAGCAAAAGCGGCCGACATGGTGGGGATCGAAAGAAAAAAAGAGAACTCCGCCGCCGCGCGCCGCTCCAGACCAAGCAGCAGACCGCCGATAATCGTCGCCCCGGATCGGGAAACGCCAGGGATCATGGCCATCGCTTGTGCGACGCCGATAAGGAAACCGGTCCTGAGCGGTATCGCATCTGCTTCGTAGTACAAGACGCGCTTTTGGGTTTCCTCCACGATAAGTATCACGATACCGCCGACGATCAGCGAGACGGCCACGACGGTTGGGGAAAACAGTACGTTTTTGATGAAGCCGTGAAAGGTTGCGCCGAGCACCATGGCCGGCAGAAAACCGAGAAAGAGAAAGCCGTCGCCGGCCGGGATGTTGCGCGTAGGCGGGACCTCGCCGGCGGCCCGGTTGAATTGACGTGGCCCGAGCTTGCGGCCGCGATTCGGAAGCTCGATCAGCGCCCTGCGGTTGGCGTTGCCGGGATTT
>CAYVJO010000047.1:0-11340 GCA_964451735.1 uncultured Hyphomicrobiaceae bacterium
GACGACCGGACGCCTCGCTTCCATGGAGGGTGGTTCCGTTCGCCTTCGCCGAGGCGACTCCCTGCGCGGTCGCGCCGGTGGAGATTCGAGTTCCGCCTTGCGAACGGGACCAACGGGGATGAGCTAGAATGGCGCCCCGATGAGTGCTGTCAGCACGCCGATCCGGATCTCGCCGGAGGAAGGAATGAGGCGGGTGGCGCAATCCGCCGCCAGTAGGAGAGCGCAGCCAGCCAGCATGGCCGGGACATGCACACGAGCCGGGTCATGACCGACGAACGGTCGAACCAGATGAGGCGTTATGAGGCCGACAAAGCCAATGACACCAGAGACGGCGACCACTGCGCCCACCCCCATGGCAACGCCTGCAATGATGGTCAGCTTGAGCCAGCCGATAGTGATGCCCATTGTCCGAGCGACGTCCTCGCCGAGGGCGAGCGCACGCAAAGGTCCGCGAGCGGCCAGCAAGAGCAGCCAGCTGAGCGCGATGAGCGGCGCGGCCATCCAGATATGACGGAAACTGCGGTCCTCCAGCGACCCGAGAAGCCAGAATGCGATTTCGAGAGCCGCATAAGGGTTGGGCGCAAGATTCAGGGCAAGAGAAACTGCCGCGCCTGCCAGGCTTGAAAGCGCCAATCCAGCCAGAAGCAGCGTCAGCATACTTGCAGACGGGCCGGCAAGGAGCAGCAAAGCGCCAACGGAGACGAGTGCGGCCAGCATCGCCGCAACGGGAAGCGCGAAGGAAAGCGCATCGGCAAAGCCTGTGCCAATAGCAAGAACCGCCCCGAATGCGGCCGCGCTCGGCGCGCCGAAGACCGAAGGCGCCGCCAGCGGATTACGCACCAGACCTTGCAGCGCTGCGCCACCTAGCGCCAGCGTCGCCCCGATCAGAGCCGCCAATATGGCCCGAGGGAGGCGTAATTCCTGAACGATCAGGACATCCAGCGGATCGCCATAACCTGCGAGGGCGAGAGCAACCGTGTCGATGCTGAGCCGCGCGGGTCCGATTGACAAAGACGCCAGAAATAACCCAAGCGATAAGATAACAAGCGCGGGGGTCAACGAAAAATGCTCCCCGCAACCCGTCGAGCGATATCGCGCGCGTGTAAGATACAGCTTCACCGCCGTCAAATTCTCATAACTGGTCATCCCGCGGTGATAGTCGCGCAGGGAGCTTTTAGCAACGCAGCGCTGTCCGCCGCTCGCTAACTCCCTCAAAACGCACCTTATTCGCTTATTGGATCCGCCAGATAATCGGCGTCCGCCACCGGCTCCAGCCAGTGAACATGCTTTCCGTCGAGCGCTTCCTGAATCGCGAGATGTACCATGAAAGCGTCTGGCGCCGCGCCATGCCAGTGTTTTTCGCCAGGCGGTATCCAGACGGTATCGCCGGCCCGGATCACGCGTACCGGTCCGCCCTTAGCTTGGACACGTCCTAAACCGCTCAGCACATGCAAGGTCTGGCCTAGCGGATGGGTATGCCAATGCGTCCGCGCTCCCGGCTCGAAACTGACGCGCAGAGCCTTGACCCGGGCAGGCTCGGGCGCCTCTATGATCACATCCTGCCAGACTGTGCCAATAAAATAGTCGGGATTGCCGCGCCGCGTCGGATGCCGTCCCGCTGCCGAAATATGCATACCGTTCTCCATGAACCGGGTTTCGAACCGCTCCTTGCACTTATACCCGCCGTTGCACAGAAATGCGATCCTGCAGGTTGGCCTTAATGGCTGCGGGCGGTCCTGCGATCTATCCCGCGTCGCGTAAACGGATTTTGAGGTTACGCAGCCTATCCCCGACCTGATCCGAGCCAGGGCCTGCCGTATGGGTTTCCAAGAGGCTGGGGCCAATATTCGCCTCGGCAAGCAATGCGATCTCGTCCACGGCTTTTTCCGGCTTCAAATCCATGAATTCCTTCAGTTGCTCAAACGGTTTTGGCGCGCTAAACAGAAAACCTTGTGCCTCCGTGCAGCCAATCGATTTTATCAATTCAAGCTGATCAAGCGTCTCGATACCCTCCGCCGTCGTGCGCACATTGAGGCTTTTCGCAAGCCCGACGATGGTGCGGATTATCGCGGCGTAGTTCGCGTGCTCATCGAGCCCCTTGATGAAGGAGCGGTCGATCTTGATTTTGTCGAATTCGAAACTGCACAGATAACCGAGCGATGAATAGCCCGTACCGAAATCGTCCATCGCGATTTTAACGCCCAGGGCCCGGATCTGACGGATCTTATCGATCGTGTGCGTGCTTGCCTGCATCATCAGCGTCTCTGTGATCTCCAGCTCAAGACGTTCAGGCGGCAGTCCAGAAGTTTCCAGCGCAGAGGCAATCTTGGCCACAAGGTCTGGATCGCGGAACTGTACGGCAGACAGATTCACCGCGACGCGCTTATTCTGCGCAAAACGTGTGGCCTGCCGGCATGACTCCCGCAGCGCCCATTCGCCTATTGGTATGATCAGGCCGCTTTCTTCCGCAATTGGAATAAAATCGACGGGCGAAACCCATCCACGCTCCGGATGATCCCAGCGGAGCAATGCTTCGAAGCCGCAGACGCTATCATCCTCAAGCGAGCGGATGACCTGATAGTGCATCTGTAGCTGGTTCTGGCCAATCGCCTCGCGCAAATCCTTTTCCAGCTTGCGTTTCTCGGTAAACTTGTCCGCCATGGATTGAACGAAAGCCTTGTAGCCGTTGCGGCCTTCGGTCTTCGCTTCGTACAAAGCCAGATCGGCATTCTTGAGCAGCTCCTCCAGCGGGATATCCCCGGTGAGGACGGTCTCGCATCCGATACTGGCCGTCACATTTATCTGCTGTCCCTCAATTAAAAGCGGCTCACTGAGCGCTTCGAGCAGGCCCTGTGCGCGGGCAGAAATGTCCGCCGGCTTCTGCAAATCTTTCAGAAGCAGCGCGAATTCATCGCCTCCGAGACGGGCGACAAGATCGTTTTTGCGTGCAGATTTGCGAAGGCGCTTGGCAATACCCCGCAGCAGTTTGTCGCCAAAGGCATGTCCATATGTATCGTTAGCGAATTTGAACTTGTCGATATCGATGAGAAAGAGCGTGAACGCTTTACCACGGGCCGCCTCGCCAATCGCTTTCTCAAGGCTTTCACGGAAATGGGCGCGGTTGGCCAACCCCGTAAGGTCGTCGAAATGCGCCATATAGGCGATGGTGAGGTGATGACGTATACTCGCGCCAATAGCAAGCAGGAGCAAAAGACTTACTATCCCGCCAACTGCAACGTAACGCGCCCGGTTGTTTTGGGCGGCGGAAAAAACTTCTTCCGGCGTTATGCCTACCGCGACGAAGAGTGGATGCCCATAGACCTGACGAACCGCAAATATTCTCTCAACGCCGGATTCGTCGATATGGCCTGAAAATACGCCAGATCCTTTGCGTGCTTCACGAATTATATCCGTATTGGAAATGTCGTCGCCCAATTTCAGATAAGCCGATCCACTTGCCACGCGAACGATGCCGTCAAGGCCTGCGAAAATCACGGCGCTCTGCTGCCCGATATTGATCGATCCATAAAACCGCCCGAAAAGCGAGGGGTCCATCGAGGCGACGAAGACACCTTCGAACGCGCCATCAGGTCCATCGACCCGGCGGGTCAGTTGGACAGACCAGCGTCCGGATTTGCGACCGAGCACGGGCTTGGAGACGTGAGGCGTATCGAGCCGCGTCGCTTTGTGTATCTTGAAATGCTCGCGATCCTTCAAATCGATCGGTTCCGGCGGATGTTTCCCGATGGTTGATGCGCGCATGATCCCATCACGGTCGATCGCCGCCATCTGGAAGCTGATGTCGCTAAGCAGAGCAGGATCGGGAAGACGCTGACCAATTGCTTCTTGGTATGGCTGGGTTTCGCGCGAAACAAGATAGTATTTCTGCGCGATAAGCAAAGCCTTGTCGAGTTCACGCACCCTACGGATGATGTGTTCTTCGAACACCCGGCTGAAATTCCTGAGCTCCTGTTCAGCGGATTTGCGAGCGACCTCGAATTCACTTTTGACCTGGTACCATATCCCGAACCACAGCATCGCGATCATGGCGAGGCCGAACCAAACGACCGGGAGAGCAAGATATTTTCGAGGGCCGAAACGCTGCATCAGGGCGTACCTGTGTTAGGTGATTGGCAGCGTACTTGATAGTATGCATCTTTTAAATATTTCGCCCCTGAGAATTTAAAAAATACATCAAATCTCAAATATTTTTTTATTATTTAATTGATTGAGTGTAAAATTAAACATAGATTAATCAAAATTATAAATTATGTGTCAAGTAATACATGTGATTATTGGAGCCTATGACATCGGCCAAAATTTCTTTTCTTAATCAGGATAGGTTTGGAGGTTAGGAATTGGTCAGCAAGACACAGATGAAGGCCTATTTTTCCACTGGTGTGTTGATCCTCGCCGCTGCCAGCCTTGCCATCATTGGGGCAATCGGAGCCGGATCGCTTCTCGACGATCCAAAGCATGCTGCGCAGCTATCCCGCCCGGTTCTTTCGGCTATACGCGCTTTCTGAGACTAGCCATGTTGCCCCGCACATTGCATCTTCCCTGCCCAACTTTCTTGAGATGTGCGATGACGCCCTTATAGCGAAGACTGGCGAAATCGGATAATAATACAATCTGTAATTGAATTCTTTGTTCTCCTTAATCCATTTTCAGGACTTAGATGGCGTTTTCCGACATTGCCTTTGCGGCGCTCGGCCTGTTCCTGGCCGGGGTGATCAAGGGGGCGACTGGTCTTGGCTATTCCTCCTGTGCGTTGCCGTTTCTGACTGCCGCTTTCGGTTTGAAGACGGGCATCGTACTCGTCGTGCTGCCCGCCATGGCGTCGAATATCGCAGTGACGTGGTCAGCCGGTCATTTCAAGGAAACGCTCAACCGTTTTGCCCCGTTCTACATCGCCACTGCGCCAGGCGTTTGCCTGGGCCTTTCGGCCTTGTTCTGGGTCGATCAGCGCATTGGCGAAATCGTCCTCGGTTCCCTTATAGCCGGCTATTCCGTTTATTCCCTGTCACGCCCTCCGTTTATCCTTCCGGAACGATTCCATGGCCCACTGCAGCTTCCGGCTGGGCTTTTGAATGGGTTTTTCACAGGTCTAACCGGGTCGCAGGTCTTGCCGCTCCTCCCCTATATGCTATCGCTGCGACTGGATCCGGACCGCTTCGTTCAGGCGATCAATCTGTCGGTCACGATATCGGCCGGGATCATGATTATCGGCTTGCTGGCGTCGGGATTGATGAGCTGGCCGGGCTTTGCGGCTTCGGCTGCGTGCATTGGTCCCGCGATGATCGGCATCGCGATTGGAACGCGGATAAGACGCCTGATCCCGTCCCAGCACTTCCGTACCGTCGTTCTGATCATCCTCGGAATTATCGGTGTGGCGCTTATCGCAGGCCGATAGGCGCGACAAGAGGATACAATTTGAACGATCCTGTTAATCTCCAATTCAGGGAGTGACCCTAAACTGATTAAATGGTGTTTTAATGTATAAAATGTTTCATTCGAGGCATAAGACAAGGAGACAAGGATGTACAGGAAGATTCCAGCCATTCTTACGGCTCTGCTCTTGACTGCATCGCTCCTGATTGTGAGCACAGACTCCGCAGAGGCCAAAAGAGGTCGTAATGCGGCATTCGCGGCCGGGGTCGCCCTTGGCGTGATTGGGTTGGGGGCTCTGAGTGCACAAGGCCACGCCCGCGAGCATGGTTATGTGCGGGAGCATTGTGAGCGTGGCCCACGCAAGTGCCGCTGGGTTCGAGGCGAATGTTACGAGAACCGCTACGGCGACGTTGAATGTGAGCCCGGCTATCGCGAATGCCGCCGCGAGGTTTATTGCGATTAAGGCCGGACGGGTACGGATGAAGCTGGGTTTTTACCATGGCGCTAATGAAACAATTGGCTACGCTGTGAATTAACGCTTTATAGAGCCAATGAGTGGAAAGAATACTGAGGCGCATTCTGTTGCCTTAATCTTTCAACACCAAGATAAGACGTGTCCACAGATTGTATTGCGGGCGTCTCAATTGAGAGGGAGCATGAAAAAAATTACTACAGCTATGGCTGCATTGGCCGTGTCAGCCATGATGTCACTAGGCACGACAGATGAAGCAAAGGCTGATGGCGGCGCAATTGCCATTGGTGTCGGAGCATATCTGATTACGGATGCAATTGTCGGGCGTAAATGTCACCGTCAGGACTGGCCGTTCAATATCATCGCGAAAATCGCGGATGAAATCCATGGGCAGCAAGGCTGCTATCGTGGCAAACCCCACTACAGCCGTGATGATCGTCATCACAGAAAATATCGATAATCCCATTTATCGTGCAATCTAAATTTAGCGCCCGGGGCATTCAATCACCCGGGCGTTCGCGTATTTTATGAGCCATCATATGCAAGGCGATCGCAGCCGCATTCGAGACATTCAGGCTTGCGATCGCACCAAATGTAGTCAAGGCGCAGACGGCATCACAATGCTCCCGCGTCAGTTGACGAAGACCGCGATGCTCGGCACCAAAAACGAGCGCGAGCCGTTCTGGCGCAGTCAAGCCTTCAAACGTCTGTCCAGCACCGGAATCGAGACCGATCCTCGTAAAGCCGAACTCTCCGGCCTGGGACAAAGCTCGCGACAAATTCGTAACTAGAATGACCGGCACATATTCGAGCGCCCCAGATGCGGATTTCGCTAGCGCGCCGTCGAGAGGCGGGCTGTTGCGCGCGGTCGTCACCAGCGCATCAACCTGAAATGCCGCGGCCGACCTTAGGATCGCGCCGACATTGTGAGGATCGGTGATCTGATCGAGAAATAGCACGAAGCGAGCATTGGGCAAGTCGGGCAAGGTCAGTTCGGGCAAGGGCTCGGCTACGACCATCACGCCTTGATGGACTGCCTCGCTCCCAAGTAGCCGATCCAGGTCACGGGGTAAAACCTCGGTAATTTCAGGAAGACCGGGGCGAGGCGTAAATGAAAGCCGTTGAGCGGCATTGAGGGTTGCATAGATTTTATGAATGGTGCGCTTGACATTGCCGAGCGCCGCCTGACATGCGTGCACGCCGTAAATGCACACAGTGTCGTTGAATTTCCTCCTCGACACGGATCGTTCGTCTGTATCGGCATTTGTCCTGCGCCTCGTGTTGGGCTTGGCTTTTTTCATCGAATCGTTCTCAGCCGACAAATGCAGCCTGTCAAGGGAAGTCCTGCATTGCATCGCTTTCAATGTGATGCTATTTAGCGCCAATTCTTTCGTTCATCCAATCAGATTGGTTTTCAGGAGCGTGCTCAACGATAGAAGTTCCTGGAGGGGTGCCCGAGTGGCTAAAGGGGACGGGCTGTAAACCCGTTGGCTTAGCCTACGTTGGTTCGAATCCAACCCCCTCCACCACTCACAATATGCGCGCGCCAAACGCCACTAACACATTGAACTTCATTGCGATTTTAGCTGTTTATCATCCTTCACCCTAAAGCAAGATCATAAAAAGTGGACAGCGGTTTTTTTTGATGATCATTCGCAAACAAGTAGATAGATCAGGCTGTTCCCGCTTGAAATAACCCTGATTAAGATCATCGGACCGAAAAGCGAGAAGCGGTTTTCAGACAGACCCGATGCTGGAACAGTCGGTTGGAGCGTGTCGGCCGGCCCTGATTAACAGTCCGGCGCTCTATACAAGAGCGATCCCTCATGTCCCAGGCGCCAAACCGCGTTTTTCCAGCAGAGCGCGAACCTCAGGCATCCGGCCGCGGAACGCGATATAAGCCTCGTCCGGCTCCATGCTGCCGCCGCTGGAGTAAATATAGCGGTGAAGCTTCTCGGCGGTTTCGGCATGGAACACGTCGTTCGCCTCCTCGAAAGCGCCGAACGCGTCAGCGTCCATGACCTCTGACCATAGATAGCTGTAATAGCCTGCCGCGTAACCACCTGCGAACAGGTGCAGAAAGTGTGCTGGCCGATGACGCAGAACGATTTCGGAAGGCATTCCGATCCGTTCGAGAACTTCGGCCTCGGCTTGATCTACGTCGATTACATGTTCAGGATACGCAGTCTCATGCAGGTCGAGATCGACAATGGCCGAAGCAACATATTCGACCGTCGCGAAGCCCTGATCGAATTTGCGCGCCTGGCTGACTTTCTCAATCAGCGCATCGGGCATCGCAATGCCGGTTTCAACGTGAACGGCAAAGTGCTTCAGAATCTCGGGGCGCAATGCCCAATGTTCGTAGAGCTGGGATGGCAATTCGACGAAATCGCGCTTCACGCTCGTGCCGGACAGCGAGGGATAGGTCACATTTGACAAGAGCCCGTGCAGCCCGTGGCCAAATTCGTGAAATAGTGTGCGCACATCATCCAGGCCGAGAAGTGCAGGCTGCCCAGGCGCTGGCTTTACGAAATTGAGGACATTCACGATGATCGGGCGAATCTCTCCGCCAAGCCTTTGCTGCTGGCGGTAACAGGACATCCAGGCTCCGCCCTGTTTGGAGGGCCGTGCGAAATAGTCGCCCATGAACAGCCCCACCAGTTCGCCGCCGCGTCCGTAGACTTCCCATACGCGCACATCGGGGTGGTAGACCGGCAGGCCGGGGCGCTCTTCGAAACGAAGTCCGAACAAACGCCGCGCCGTCTCGAAAGCGGCCTCGATCATCCGGTTCAACTCGAAATAGGGCTTCATCTCGCTTTCATCGAGATCGTGTCTGGCCTTGCGCAACTTTTCTGCATAATACCGCCAATCCCACGGCTCGACGGCGAAATTGCCGCCTTCCCCGGCGATGATCCTGGCCAGCTCGTCCCGGTCTTCCTCGGCTCGTGCGCGAGCGGGCTCCCATACGGATAGCAGCAGATCACGCACCGCCTCCGGCGTCTTGGCCATGGTGTTGTCGAGACTGAAGCGTGCATAGGTCTCGAAACCCAGCAACCGCGCTCGCTCGGCACGCAATTGCAGCAACTCCTTGATGATGCCGCGATTGTCAGTCGCGCCGCCGCTCGCCCCGCGCGCGATCCAGGCTTTGAACGCCTGCTCGCGAAGGTCGCGGCGGGTGGAGAATTGAAGGAACGGCCCGATGCTAGAGCGGGATAGGGTGATAGCGTATGTCCCGGGTGCTCCGCGCTCCGCCGCCGCTGACGCCGCCGCCGACCGTAACCAGCCGGGCAGCCCGTCGAGATCGGCTTCGGCCAGCAGCATCGCATAGCCGCTTTCGTCCGCGAGTACGTTCTGCGCAAACTGCGTCGTCAGCGTCGCCTCGCGTTCGCTGATCTGCGCCATCCGGCTACGGCCCGCCTCATCCAGCTTTGCCCCGGAGCGGACGAATGCCTTATAATAATCGTTCAGAACGAGTTGCTGCTCCTGGTTAAGCCCCAGCGTACCTCGCTGACGGTAGATGCCGTCGATCTTTGCGAACAATGCCTGATTGGTGTAGATCGCCTGATAATGGGCGGCGCGAAGCGGGGAAATTTCACGCTCGATCGCCTGCAAACCCTCATTCGTATTCGCGCTGGCCAGATTGCCAAACACCAGACCGACACGCTGTGTGCTGCGGCCTGCGCGCTCCAGCGCCTCGATCGTGTTTGCAAAGGTCGGCGGCGACGGGTCGGCGGCAATCGCGGCGATCTCGGCATTGTGCTGTGCAAATGCCGCCTCGAAAGCGGGGCGAAAATGTTCAAGCGCAATGTCCGCGAAGGGGGGCATCCCGTGCGGCGTCGTCCAGGGAGCGAGCAGTGGATTGGTGGCAGGGTCAGTTACGGTCATGGGAGCGTCCTTATGAGGTTTACCATGAAAGATAGACGCATGGGACGCGGTTGCAATGTGGTTTACGCGCCAGCGTGAGGATAAGGGCAAATTCGCGCATGCGACCGAAAAGTGGGATGTGATCTTTGGATAAATCCGATTCTGAAACAATCAGACAGAGTGCTACAGCCGGTTTTGAGTAAAACTCCGGCGCTCCAGCCTGCCGCCTCGCCCGTTTTCAAATGAACTGACTAAGGAGGATCGCACACCAAGACCTTAATGTCTGCTGCGAAGGCCTTTTGACTCCCAGAATTGCTAGCAGGCTTTACCGGACACGAGCGGAATGGCCGAGCACGAAATGACTATCAATTATATCGGAGCGAGCCGGATGGACTTCATGGCGTTTCCTTGGATCGAAATATCCCTATTTTTGAATATAAAAATCAAATAACTTACATTCAAAAATATACCCAACAATGCATATAATAATTCTACAACATATTTAAGAATATGAATAAATTTTATGAATACGTATTTATCACATGTCATTCATTATTGAATTTCATATTTGAGTTTATATACTCTATAAAACTATTAAGCATGGAATTAAATATGAATATGTTTACTAGACCAATAGGCACTAATGCGAATCAAATTATTGATGAATGTAGAAGACTTAGTAATTATAAACAGCCATCATTGTGGAGTTATTCAAAAGAATATCTAGGGATTGCATCTGAAGGACTTCGCAAGCCGCCTCCAAGCTTCGGCTCTCCCACATTCATATGGCATTTAGGTATTTGGCAAAGATGGATTGATCCAGGGCAGGATGACCAGAGTATTAATCTAAACAATAAAATCGCATCGTTTGAGAAATGCAATGAAATTTTCTTTGAAGATTTATCTCGGTTTATCAAGCTTATACAAGAACGTGGCCGAATAAAAAACTTACCCGTCGAAGAGTTAACTTTTCAAACCCCAGGTTATTTACCCGGCATAACACGTCGCTCTGCAGATTATGATCGCCATCACGCTGGCATTCCGAATAATGAGCACGTCTTCAGAGTATGCGAACCTCAATCGGTCAGCTTTACATTATGGTGGAACGATGAGGATCAGCATGGGAAATCTGTAGCAAATGAAAGACTAGACAATCCAGACTACTCTGCGCTTCGTGTTAGGGTGCAAGTCCAGACACATATAGATCACGCAACGTTGTCATTCTTTATCGACGCGGCAAAGCCATATAATAGTGGGCAAATATACAAAACGCCTACAATCGCCGGCCGCAAACGTCCTGATTTCGGTCGTCGCCGCGATAAAATTGCCAATCATCTGGATGTCGTAAGACGTATTGCTCGCGAGCAGGTCACTCGCGGCGCAATTGAGTGTGACCGCATTCCCGAAAAAAACATCTCTTCAGCAGATGCCAAGGCGCTCAGAGAGGCTACCGATTATTTTTATGAAGGAATATGGCAGGACTTCATGACGAGCTTCGACATCATTAGGGATCAGAGACAACCTGACCGAGATGACGAAGGTTTGACGGCCGTGGGGCGTGTAAAAGCCGGAGCAATAATCCCTCACTGAAGCGGCCGATTGGTTTGGCTGCG
>CAYVJO010000048.1:0-11184 GCA_964451735.1 uncultured Hyphomicrobiaceae bacterium
CAGATCGCCGCTGATTTGGGAATCCCGGCTTGAATCGGATCAGGTCGAAAACGCTCTAGTGCATCAGTCTCAGTCCATCAGGACAGATCAGACTTCAAAGCTCTCTTATATTGGCTGGATAAGATGAATTTTAAGCCATGATCTGTGTGTCCTTGGCTCAATGGCCCCGAACCGACGCGAGATATGCATCATAGATAAGCGATCCTGTTTCAGTCCCGTCCGGTCTCGACACAACTCATTATGGCCAGCCCGGCAAAAAGAAACGCTAGGATCACAGACATCGCAATCTGCAAGCTGCCAGTGAAATCAGCTAAAATCCCGATGATCAAAGGCGCTGCGAATGCGGTCACCTTGCCGGAAAAAGCGAAAAAGCCGAAAAATTCAGTCATCTGCTCCGGCGGGGCCATGCGTGCGAGAAGGCTGCGGCTTGCCGATTGCAAAGGCCCCGACGCCAGACCGATAAGAACGGCGAAGGCGAGGTAGAACTGCTCGCCGATACTGCCGAACGGTCCGGTTTCGGGCGTGCGCGGCGCGACATCCAGAACGAACAACACACTGTCCCGGTCGATGGAGATTACGCCGAGCGCCCCGGTGATCACCATAAGGAGCGCCCCCATGATGACTGTTTTCGATCCAAGCTTATCGTCGACAAAGCCCCCGATCGCCGCGCCGATGCCAGCGGCTATGGACAGGATGATGCCGAAATAGCCGATAACGATGGTTTGCCAGCCAAAAACGCTAGCCGCGTAAACGCCGCCAAAAGTGAAGATGGCAAGCAAGCCGTCGATGTACAGCATCCGCGCTGCCAGGAAGAGAGCGATACTGCGATAGCTGCGAATGTTTCGCAATGTCTTGCCGAGCATCGACAAAGCATCGCTCAGTGAGGCTTTTCTGGCGTCCGGTCTCGGAGGGGCGTCGGGTGTGAACAGAAACAGGGGTATAACGAAGATCGCGAACCAGAGCGCGGCAAACGGCCCAACGAACCGCTCGGCTTCTCGGCTTTGCGTGTCGAATGTGATCAACGGTTCGAGGCCGAGCATGGTTTGCCCGGTGCTTGTGTCGATCAGGATGAAGGCCGCCATCAAGACCAGGCTGATCAAGCCGCCCATATAGCCGAGCGCCCAGCCACCCCCGCTGATACGTCCGAGCTGCTCATGCGATACAAGGCGAGGCATCAGGGCGTTGGTGAGAACGATGCTGAATTCGCCCGCCGCCGTCGCCACGACCAATGCGGCCAGGATCAGCCAGATATAACCTGTTTCGCCGGGAATCGCAGACCAGAGAGCGGTCTGTCCCAGAAAGAAAGCGATGGAGAGCCATGCGATCAGGGGTTTCAGACGCCCATGAGCATCCGCCATCGCGCCGAGAACCGGGCTGCCGATCGCAACGAGTATGGCAGCCACAGCCATGGTGTAGCCCCAAAGCGCCGCTCCTTGAGCCCCATCGCCGATAAACCCTGCCACGAAATATGGCGCAAAAAGAAACGTCGTTATCAAAGTGTAGAAAGGTTGCGCCGCCCAATCGAACAGCATCCATGAGCCAATGGCAAGCGGTCCAGCCGACACCTTTGGGGCGGCATGGCCGCTAACACTGGTCACTGTCATGGCTCGATTTGCCCCCCGCGCGCGCCGGTACGGTTACAATTCGGCCAGCTCCCTCAATTGCGCAACCGCGAGGGTGAGCTTGGCAAGCGTAAGTTCGCTTCCATTGAGCATTTCGTCAATAGCCCCGCGCACGCGCTTGATATACGTCCGGTTCTTTTCGTACCAGGCATCGAAGTCGGGCTGTCCACCATCGGAAAGCGCATAGATTTTTTCCACGATCGCCCGCTGCGCCGAGCTTACGCTGTCCAGCGTGCTGTTTACGGCAAGGCGCTCGTAATAATCCGTGGGAGCTCGTTTTTCGGTCGCCGAGCGGAACTCATCCACGCGGAAATAGCTGCTTACGCGCAAATAAACCTGCCCGACCTCCAGATCCGGCTTGCCGAGACGTATGGCGAGGGAAATGATGTCGGGAGCGTCCGTGAGCGCTTTGAGCATGGCAAACCGGCGCGCCAGCTCCGACGGGAAATCCGTGCTCGCGAGTTGCTTCTGCGCTTCTTCCAGACGCCCTGTAAGCCATTCATCGAATATCGCGCCAACCGCGCCGCTCAGCGAATCTATGCCGGCCCTGTAACGCTCGATCAGGTCGGACAAGCCTTGCGCGAAGTTTCCATGGCGCAGGAACCATGCGGTCTGGCGGCGCAACACATCTTGTACGAGCAGATAAAGCTCAAGCTGACGCTGCCCGTCGATCTTGCCGTCGAGCTCGTCCACTTCGCGGAAGAAATCGGTCAGCCTGAACGCGCCCATCGCTGCCGCGAAGGCGGAAGCGATGTCTTCGGCGTCATGGCCGGTTTCTTCCTTGAGCCGGATCACGAAAGTCGAGCCGCCCCGATTGATGGCGCCGTTCGCCAGCATGGTCGCAATGATCTCGCGGCGCAGCGCATGAGTTTCGATTTCATTTTGAAAGCGCTCGCGCATCGGTGTCGGGAAATATTCTGCCAGCACGCGGCTCAAATAGGGATCGTCCATGACAGATGATCCGATCAGCTCGGAATAAAGCGCGATCTTGGAATAGGCGAGAAGCACGGCAAGCTCGGGCCGGGTCAGCGGCTCGCCCTTTTTCTTCCGATTTGCGATCACGACGTCGGAAGGCAGGTGCTCGATTCCGCGATCGAGGAGCCCGGCGCGCTCAAGGGAAGACATGAGCCGGTTCTGGAACCCGAAATCGGCAAGGCCCCTTTTTTCGCCGAGACTTATCGCCAGGGATTGCAGATAGTTGTTGCGCAGAACCGTCTCGGCAACGTCGCTAGTCATTTCAGCCAGAAACGTGTTGCGCTCCTCCATTGTGAGCTTGCTGTCTCGAAGCGATGTCGCCAGCGCCACCTTGATGTTGACTTCCATGTCTGAAGAATTCACGCCAGCGGAATTGTCGATTGCATCCGTATTGATCCGGCCGCCGCCCTGAGCGAATTCGATGCGCGCCGCCTGGGTAATGCCAAGATTGGCACCCTCGCCGATCACTTTCGCCCTGATCTCGGCGGCCGTGATCCGAATGGGATCATTCGCCCGGTCGTTTACGTCTTCATCGGTTTCGGCCGAGGCTCGCACATAAGTCCCTATACCGCCGAACCACATAAGTTCGGCTTCAGTTTTGAGCAGCAAACGGATGATCTCCGCCGGCGAGGCCGACAATTTCTTCGTCTCAAGGAGGCTCTGCGCCTCTGGTGAAAGCGTTATGCTCTTGGCCGAGCGGGAGAAAACCCCGCCGCCCTTCGAAATCAGTTGGCGGTTATAATCCTGCCAGCTCGAACGTGGGAGATCGAAGAGGCGTTTGCGCTCTTCCCAGGATGTTTCCGGATCCGGATCGGGATCGAGGAAAATGTCGCGATGATCGAAAGCCGCCAAAAGCCTGATCTTGCGCGACAGGAGCATCCCGTTACCGAAAACGTCGCCAGACATGTCGCCGACGCCGATCACACGGAACGGTGTCGTCTGAATGTCGATGTTCATCTCGCGGAAATGACGCTTGACTGCTTCCCAGGCGCCGCGGGCCGTGATGCCCATTTTTTTGTGGTCGTAACCAGCCGAGCCGCCCGATGCGAAAGCGTCGCCAAGCCAAAAATCGTGCGACACGGCAAGCGCGTTAGCAATATCGGAGAAGGTCGCCGTGCCCTTGTCGGCCGCGACCACGAGATAGGGATCGTCATTGTCAAGGCGGACCGTGTCGGCAGGCGGGATCACGGCGCCGTTGTGCAAATTGTCGGTCAGGGACAGCAGGTTCGCGATAAAGGACCTGTAGCATGCCACACCTTCAGCCATGATCTCGTCACGTCCGGCGCCTTTCGCTATGTTGCGTGGGACGAAACCGCCCTTCGCCCCTTGCGGTACGATGATCGCGTTTTTCACCTGTTGCGCTTTAGCGAGACCCAACACTTCCGTGCGGAAATCTTGTGGACGGTCGGACCAGCGTAAACCGCCGCGTGCGATCGGGCCGCCGCGAAGATGGACGCCCTCGAAGCGCGGAGACGTTACGAATATCTCGGCGTACGGTTTCGGCGCTGGCAAGCCGTCAACTTTTTCGCTCTTGATCTTGAGCGCGATGGTGGCTCCGCCGGCGAGTTCCGTCGGCGTTTGATAGAAATTTGTGCGGATTGTGGATTGGATCAAATTAAGGATACTACGCATCATCCGGTCTTCGTCGAGGCTGGCGACATGGTCAAGCGCAGCTTCGACTCTGGCTGCGATCTCGCGGGCTTGCGACGCGCTCTCGTCCGAAGAGCCACCCCGCGCGGGATCGAACATCGTATGGAACAAAAGAACGAGATCTCTGACGATGTCCCCGTGCTGCGCCAGCGTTTGGGCGATATAGATCTCGCCGAAAGGCGCGCCGATTTGGCGTAGATATGAGCTATAGCCTCGCATCAAGGCAGCCTCGCGCCATGTCAACTCAGCTTCGACGATCAGCTTGTTGAAGAGATCGTTGCCTGCGTCGCCGCGCCATATCGCGAGAAAGCAGTCCTCAAGCCGGGCCTGATGCGCGTTGATGTCGATCGGCTCTCCGTTCGAGGTGCGCAGCAAAAGCTCATGGAGGTATATGGTAACTTCCCGGTCATCCCGCCTGGTTCTGACCTCGAAGGTTTGCTCCGATATGACAGAAAAGCCGAGATTCTCCAAAACGGGCACGCGGCGGCTCAGAGAAATCGGCTCATGCAGCTGAAAGAGCATGACCTGTAATTCATGCGTGGGCGTCTTGGTCTCGCAGAAGAAGTCTATACCAACCGGAACCTCATCCGTCAGTTTTTCTATCTGCTCGATATCCAGAAGCGCGCGCGCAGGCGTGTTCGAATATTCATAGCTAGGAGGAAAAGCCGCCTTATAACGTTCGAGAATGTCATTCACGCCGCGGCCGTAGTGCTCCCGGATCAGGTCGCATAGATCGTCTTGCCAGGTGCGCACGATTTTTTCGACCTGCGCTTCCAACTCGCGCGCATCCACATCTGGTATCTGCCCCTCATCCTTCCATAGCACGACATGCAGACGGACCAGCGGCCCTAACGCGAAGACAGGCGTGAACTCCGTCATGCGAGCTTCGAAGGCGCGTTCAAGCAGCGCGATGATTTCCTGGCGGACCTCGGTCGCGAAGCGTTCGCGCAGCACATAAACGAGCACAGAAGCGAAACGGCCGAACTCGTCGAGCCGGACGATCACGCGCGTGCGCGGCATGAGTTCGAGGCGGACCAGCGCGCCAGCAATCTCTGTCAGCTGTTCGGTCGAGATCTGGATCAGTTCGTCACGCGGAAAGGACTCGATGATGTTGGCCAGAACGCGGCCGGAGTAGCTGTTGGGTCCATAGCCGAGATTGCGAAAAACCTGCTCGACCTTATGGCGGAGGAAGGGGATGCGCTTTGACGACTCGTTATAGGCGGCAGCGGAAAACAATCCGACTATACGCAATTCACCCGATAGGGATCCATCCGGCCCGTAGAGCTTGATGCCGATCGAGTCAACATGCACCCGGCGCTGAACTGGAGACAGGAAGTTGGCTTTCGCGATGATCAACGGATTCGGCGTGCTGAAAAACTCCTGAGCAATCGGACTCATTTCCCCTTCGGTACCCATCCGGCGCAATACATGAAGGTTTTCGTTCCGCAGAAGCCCCAAGCCCGAACCTGGCTTGATCTCCAGATGCGGCGTTTCGTCGATCATCGAAAAGCTGTATTCGCGCGCGCCCAGGAAGGTGAAATGCCCTTCGGCAAGCCATTTCAGAAACTGTACGGATTCAGCCAGCTCATCCACTGCGACAGGGGGAGGCAACGTTACATAGGAGTCGATGACTTCCCGCAGGCGCGAGACCATGGGCATCCAGTCGGCCACCACAACCCGAACCTGATCAAGGGTACGCTCAAGCCGCTCGATTAGGGCTTTGCGTTCACTCTCGCTGGTCAGCAGATCGATTTCAATATGGAGAAAACTCTCGGCGCGCCCTGAGCTGGGCGGCGCTTTTTCCGACCTGAGCAGGCCGGTCAACTGGCCGGCCTGATTACGCTGTACGCGAAAAATCGGATGGGCGACAAAACGCGGGGCGGTAGTCAATTCGGTCAGATCGGAAAGAACCGACGACAGGAGAAACGGCATATCGTCATTGACCGCCTCGATCACCGTCACGGGGCCTGCAGGACTGTTATCGTCGAAATCGTAAATGCGCAGCTTGCGAACGCCGCTAGGCCGTTCCATGAAATAGGAAAACGCTTTCGCGCCCAAGTTCGCCTTGCGCGCCGGCGGCAGTAATGACTCTGTTTCCTCGCCAGCGCCCGAAAACAGCGCCGCGTTGAAAATTCTCGCGAATGCGTCCTCGCGCCCCTCGGCTGGTATGGCATCCTTCAGGTCAAGAGATTGTGTAGCAACGTTAAACTCATTCATATGCCTAGCCTCGGGCGCCATTTGATGGTTCTAACTTTAATAAGATGGACAGATTGGGGAACGGTCCTGGTTTCCGCAAGGCCTGTGGCGAATTTTTGAGCGCCTTTTGCCCTGCGGTTCGACTGAAACATGTCAATCACTCGCCCCGTCCTCATTTGCAAATTCTTCAGCGATAAGCGCCACTGGCTAGATATCTGTTTCCAGTGGGACTTTTTGTATTTGACGTTCGAGAGCTCGTGGAGCGAATTTGACATTTGAGTGCCGCTCGCCGCAGACGCATCATTCAAATGTCAAATTCAAAAACTCCAATAGAAACAGTTGCTTAGCTAGTTAGTTCCTTGATTCCAACATTTCACACGGAGGTCGAGCGTGTGGGATGCAAATGTAGGAGTCGAACCACTAATCTGCGCGCTACCGGGACCCGCATGTCAAGTTCGCTTCCTCGCTCATCTATTCGTTGTGAATAAACGAAATTCCTGTCGCGCCCATGAAGGCAATAGTTTAAATTGCATTATATTTTTATGCACTCATAAGGCGAATTCGATGTTTTTCCGCTTGGCGCCCGACACAGGACATGTTCCTCAGATACAGCAAGGACTGCGTCTGCGCATTTGGGATGGCTGCGTCACACATGTCTGCCTGGGCGTTTGCACAGCGGGAAGGCCGCAACAATTTCTCAAATGCCTGGCTAGCCTTACGGTTCAGCTCTTGCCTCCTCCTATCACCTGCACTGTGGTAGTGGTTGATAACAATCCCGTCGCTAACGCTTGCAAGGCCTCAGCAACACTGTCGGCTCGCTCGCCCATACCGATCCGTTTCCTTCACGAAAAAAGGCAAGGCATCTCTTTCGCGCGCAATCGCGTGCTGACAGAGGCTTTGGCGCTCGGGGCTGATTGGGTGGCTTTTATCGACGACGATGAGACCGCGCCGCCCGATTGGCTCAAGCGCATGATCGACTCAGCGCTCCGTCACGACGCAGATGTCGTCCAGGGGCCCGTGGACGCGGCTTTTCCCACGCCTCGTCCCTATTGGGCCTTGCCTGATCTTGCCGAACCTGCTCCTCAAGATGGCGAGATCATGAAATTCGCCGCAACGAACAATGTCCTTTTTTCAACGGCGCTCATCGCGGAAAACGGCTTGGGACTGCGCTTCGACGAAGCCATGGCCTTGAGCGGCGGAGAAGACACGGACTTCTTTTGGCGGGCAACGCTCAAAGGCGCCAGGATCGTCTATGCGGCGGACCCCGTTGTCTTTGAGGAGATTCCCAGGGAACGATTGACATTCTTACGGCACATCAAGCGAGCATATCGCATCGGCGCTAACGACGTTTACATAAAGCGAAAAATCTACAGCGGACGCGGCCTGTTTCTTCGCCGACTGCCACAAATCCTCATCAGGATGCTACGCGGAGCCATGGAGGTCGCGGTCGCGCCAATTTTCGCGCTAGTCAGCTCTGGGCTGTTCAAAAAAATGGCGCTCTCCGGTGGTTGGAGGCTCTTCAAGAGCCTTGGCGTGCTTGCCGGCCTCGTAGGATTTCGGCCCATGCCATATCGCAGGATCGACGGCTATTAGAGCGCCGGATAAGGCAATCTCAGTGATCGCGTCCGCTTTATGATTTCGGCGTCAGATCGATGTAATGGCCCATTTTGCGTCCAGGGCGCGGCTTGTGTTTGCCGTAAAGCGTCAGGCAGCGCGATGGATGGTCATGCAGCAGCGCGCGCCATCCGTTCGCTTCCTCGCCCAAAAGATTAACCAGCCTGGCGTTGGAGTGGCGCTCGGTCGATCCTATTGGCCAGCCGGCCACCGCGCGCACATGGTTTTCAAACTGGTTCACGGGGCATGCATTAAGCGTCCAATGCCCGCTATTGTGAACGCGTGGGGCAATTTCATTGATGAGCAGCCGCGGCTCAACGCTCCCATGCAAGAAAAACATTTCCACCGCAAGTACGCCCACATAGTCGAGAGCCGCTGCGATGCGCCCGACATGGCCGCGGGCCAGATCCTGCACGCCGGCTTCAAGCGAGGCGGGAACCACGCTCTCGCGCAGGACGCCATCACGATGGATATTGTGTGGCAGATCGTAGAACGCCGTCTCTCCTAGCGAATTTCTTACACATATAACAGAGAGTTCGAGCGCATAGGGAACCTCTCGCTCCAAGAGCGCCGTATCGCTACCCAGCCATATCCGGGCGTTCTCGATTGAGCCGCCGCTTTCGATTTTTATCTGCCCCTTGCCGTCATACCCGTGCCGGGCCCGTTTCAAATAGAGCCGTGCGCCAGGCACATCGGATATCAGCCGGTCACAGGCGTCAGCAAGCGCGCTCGCATCCTCGATCGCTTCATGAGGCGCTACTGGCAGATCTAGCGATGTCAGGAATCGCCTTTCCCTCAAACGGTCCTGTGCCACTTCGAGTGCTCGCCGGGACGGCGACAGGCGGCTGTAACTTTCGATTATGGCAAGCGCGTCGGCGGGAATGTTCTCGAATTCGAAAGTAACGGCGCCGGATTCCTGCGCGAACTGCGTTAAAGCGGCTACATCGTCATAAGCCGCGCAATAGCTCTCAGTAGCAACATCGAATGCAGGACTTTCGCCCTCTGGCGCGAAAATCGCGGTCCTGAAGCCGAGCTTGGCGGCAGCCTGGGCTAGCATTCGTCCGAGCTGACCGCCGCCGACGATCCCAATCGTCGAGCCGGGCGGCAAAGGCTCATGCGTCATTGCTCGGGCTTTCGGGTACGGCGGCCTGATGCGCCCGCCTCCATTCGGAGATGCGCGCGGAAAGCGCAGGATCGTTGAGGGCTAGGATCTGCGCGGCAAGGAGGCCAGCATTGAAGGCCCCCGCTTCTCCGATCGCGAGCGTTCCGACCGGGACCCCGGACGGCATCTGCACGATGGACAGCAGACTATCCTGCCCAGACAGCGCGCGCGTGTGAACCGGCACGCCTAGCACTGGAAGGCAGGTCAGCGAAGCGGTCATGCCGGGCAGATGCGCGGCCCCACCAGCCCCCGCGACGATAACCTTCAAGCCGCGTTCCTGCGCAGTCGTCGCGTAGGCGTAAAGACGGTCCGGCGTGCGATGGGCGGAGACGATGCGGGTCTCATAGGCGACACCGAGCTCGTCGAGAGCATCTGCCGCGCGCTGCATCGTAGGCCAGTCGCTCTGGCTTCCCATGATAATGCCGATGGCGGGTTTTGCTGTCATCTCTGCTTGCCGATCTCATGTACTGTTAAGGCGCAATTAACGGAAGGCTTATAGATCGGCAAGGCTCCTTGACCGGAGTTTAACGTTTTTTTTCAAAAAGCCGCATCGCGCACCTTGCTCACCTCGACCTGAATGCGTTGGTTTTTGGTATCAGCATCACCTTTTTGTCTTACGCAATTATATCAGGGAATAACTCATCTTCCACACGCGCGATCTCGTCTTTAAGATGCAGTTTTTTTTTCTTCAATCGCTTAATGCGAAGCTGATCGGCCGCGCTGGCTTGTTCAAGACTGGCAATAGCGGCGTCGAGATCGCGATGCTCCTGTTTCAGCTGCGCCAAAGCGGCTCTCAGCCGCTGACCACGCTCATCCGTCATCCAAGACCTCTAAATCATTCTGCGTAAAAGCCGAAACCGGCGACATTGTTCTATCATAAGCCTGCCGCTATTTCCCGAAGCTTGAATTTCTGGATTTTACCCGTCGAAGTTTTAGGGATTTCGATGAAATAAACATGGCGTGGCGCTTTATAATGAGCCAGTTGCTGTCTGCAATGAGAAATGATCTCCTCTGCCGTCGCCGCTGCGCCCGGTTTCAACTCGATGAAGGCGCATGGTGTTTCCCCCCAGCGGTCATCCTGCTTGGCAACGACCGCGGCCGCCTGCACCGCAGGGTGCTTGTAAAGCACATCCTCCACCTCGATCGAGGAAATGTTTTCGCCGCCTGAAATGATGACGTCCTTCGAGCGATCCTTGAGCTGAATATACCCGTCAGGGTGCAGAACGCCGAGATCACCCGAATGGAACCAGCCGCCTGCAAAAGCCTCTTGCGTAGCGGCGGCGTTTTTCAAATACCCCTTCATGACGATATTCCCGCGAAACATAACTTCGCCCAGGGTCTCGCCATCGGCCGGGACGCGCTCCATTGTCTCCGGATCCATGATGGTGAGATCTTGCAGAGGCACATATTTCACGCCTTGCCGCGCTTTTTTTTCAGCACGCTTCAGCGCGCCGAGCCCGTCCCATTCGCCCTTCCATTCGTTCACAACAGCCGGGCCGTAGGTTTCGGTCAGCCCATAAAGATGAACGACGTTGAAGCCGGCCTCGCTCATGGCGGCAAGCACCGCTTCGGGCGGTGGGGCAGCGGCAGTCAGAAACTGAACCGTCTGCTTCAGATCGCGCTTATGCTCCCGCGGTGCGTTGAGAATCGTCGACATGACAATAGGCGCTCCGCACAGATGCGTAACTTGCTCATCGGCGAGTGCGTTCCAGATAGCGTCGGACCGGACATAGCGCAGACATATATTCGTGCCCGCGACAACAGACATGGTCCACGGGAAACACCAGCCATTGCAGTGAAACATCGGAAGCGTCCAGAGGTAAGAGGGGTTTTTGCCAATCCCGCTCGCCAGAACGTTGCCCATGGCCAGGAGATAGGCTCCCCTGTGGTGATAGACGACGCCCTTGGGATTGCCTGTCGTGCCGGAGGTGTAATTGAGCGCAATCGCGTCCCATTCGTCGGCAG
>CAYVJO010000049.1:0-11155 GCA_964451735.1 uncultured Hyphomicrobiaceae bacterium
GGTTACGCTATGCCCGCCAGCCAGTCTCGACGCCCCGGTGAATAAGACGGGTTAGTAAGCTCCTTTTGCTTGTTTCATTGGGTTTTGCGAGAGTGAAGCAAGCCGGTCCATGATGATCGACTCTGTCAAAATTTGCGGCAGGATGTCTGGCTTTGCGCCAATCTCTCCGTGAAAGAGAAGATATAGCGGTACGCCGACACGCCCATGCGCCTTGAGCAGAGCGGTAATTTCCGGGTTGCCGTTGGTCCAGTCTCCAACGAGATAGACCACGCCACGATCCTTGAAGGCAGCGGCGACATCCTCTGAGTGCAACGCCATGCGCTCATTGACCTTGCAGGTAATGCACCACGCGGCGGTCAGGTTTACGAATACAGGCTGTGTTTGTGCCAAAAGTTGATCCAGCCGTGCTTGTGTGAATGCCTCGTATTTCGGGCCACTCGTCTCGGTCTTGCTATCACGCGCTTGCAGCGGCGCAGCTTCTTCGCCAAGGGTCCAGGCGCCAAGACCGATCGATAGAACCGCGATCACCGCAGCCGCGTTGTCTCGGACCAGACTGCTATCACCGCCGCGTCCGAACAGCCATGCTGCAAAAGCGACGCCGACAAGCGTGACAACGCCTGCGAGCACCCCTTCGCTTCCCTGCTGCACGCTCAGAACCCATAGCAACCAGCCAGCCGTCGCATAAAGCGGAAAAGCCATAAGCTGTTTGAAGGTCACCATCCAGGGGCCGGGCTTTGGCAACCAGCGCCCGAAAGCAGGCGTAAGGCTCAAAAGAACGATGGGCAAGGCGAAACCGAAACCGAGCGCGAGAAGAACCGCGAACACGACGGGGACGGGTTGCGTGAAGGCGTAACCCATGGCCGCGCCCATGAAGGGAGCAGTGCAAGGCGTCGCCACCACGGTCGCCAGAACACCGGTGAAGAAATATCCTTCAACGCCAGGACGCCGCGTCAGGCCGTCGCCCACACCAACAATACCTCCTCCGAATGTGAATACGCCGGATAGATTGAGGCCGAGCGCAAGAAAAAGCGCCATCATGGTCAGAACGAAAGCGGGCGACTGGAATTGCATACCCCATCCGATCCCCGTCCCGCCGGCTTGCAGCACGACAAGTAGCGCCCCGATCAATGCAAAGCTAGCAAGCACGCCCGCAAGGTAGAAGACCCCTTTCAGCCGACGCGCCGCCGGGTCGCCTGCGTCCTTCGCAAGGGAGAGCGCTTTCAGCGATAGAACCGGAAAAACGCAAGGCATCAGATTGAGGATCAGTCCGCCGAGAAAGGCAAACCCCAGGGCGACGAAGAGGGAGAGCCCACTATTGCCCTCCTCACCAACTATCGCGCTTGCTGGAGGCGAAGCCGGCACTTCCAGAGCGGCAGGCGCCGCGCTGATGCTGTAACCACTCCGTTCGAGCGTGCCATTGGCTGCCCTTGTTTCGATGGTCAGCACGCCTTCGATCGCTACGGGCTTTTTCTCGCCGATCAATTCGCCTGCGGCCAGACTGAGCACGAGCGTTTCGCCGCGGCGGCCCGCCTGTTGTGGCGCGGCGTGATTGATCTGCCCCCATTCCAAAGGGAAAAACCGGATTTTGCCTTCAGACGGCAAAGCTGATCCGGCCTGTTCTATCTCCATTGCTATGTCGCCGCCGCGAATGTCGAACCGCGCAGGCCACGGTTTCGGTTCGGGCGTCTGCGCGCGCGCTTTTGCTATCATCGATGCGTAGGGAGAGGGAAGCGGCGAAATCCTTTCGTCGATAAGGGGCAAACGCAAGCTGGCGCCGGCGCTTTCGGGAATGCAGATTTCCTCGCAAACCAGCCATTTGACTTTGCCCGCGATTTCGATGACCGGGCCACTTATGTTCTCGGGTATCGTTATGTCCGAAAGCAGAAGCACTTCATCGGAATAGCCGAAATTCATTAGCGGTCCGACAGGGATGGCTTCTGGTATGGGCCACTGGATCGGCCCAGCGCTAGCGCCTGCTGGAAGCTCCCATTCGATACGGGTCGGTTCGCCAGAGTCGCCTGGGTTCATCCAATAGGTGTGCCAGCCCGGCGTGATCTGCTGACGTAGGGCCAGCGTTATCGTTTCACCGGGTTTGACCGCGGTTTTTTCCGCGACCAGTTCTATCTGAACCTTATGAGCACGTTCGATTGTTTGCTGGGCACAAGCTGGATATGTATTCCACGCGAAGAATGCAGACAAAAGCACGCAGGCTGCGCTCAGCGAAAAATAGGATCCGTTCGAATTCATGCCGTTATTTTCGCCCTGCTTGGAGATTAAAAAATGCACATATTCACTCGATTATATGCATAAGCGCCACAAAGCATTCAAGCTTGCGAGGCCAATTGCCATATTACAGGGTGTTTTTCACACCCAAGATATTTAAATCATTGTTACCGCCGAACTGGAACAAACTTTGCTTCAAAGTTTTTTGATTGGTAGGTGCTATGCGGTTGGCGAGGCGACGACATGAAAAAACGGCTGAGCGTTCCAGTGTTTTGATGGAATGGTTCATTCTTTGATGAAGGCATATTGCTAGCGTTAACCTGACGCTATAAATCTGACTGGGAATTGAGGTTTTCTCTTATGCGAACGCCTCAAATTCGCCTAAAAAAGACGAAAGGTCAGGTATATTCGACTGGCGTATGGGCTAGAGCTTGAGGGATATTGGAAGCCTCAGATAGCCAGTATTGGGCATGAATTTCTCTTCTTCTCAAAAATGGGGCGGCTACTGGGTTCCGGTAAGCCGGACTGGAATGAATCGTCGCAACTTTATCAAGCTTGCGAGCGCTGTGCCGCTTGCTCACGCGCTTTCAACGAGCTGGGCCGGCGCGCAATCCACCGACAGCGCGGGCATCCTCTCGAATGCAGCGGTCTTTTCGGAAGACTGGCTCCTCAACCAGGCTGAAACGCTTGCCGGACAGCCTTTCCAACAGCCCACTCTCGATTTGCCATCGGAATTGTCAGACCTCGATCAGGCGAAATATCAGGCTATCCGGTTCAAGCCCGAACTCTCACTCTGGAAGGGCGAGCCTCTCAGTTTTGAACTGGAGTTCTTGCACACCGGATTTCAGTACAAGCTTCCTGCACAGATCAATCTGATCGAGGGCGATCTCGTGCGCCCTTTCCCATATTCCTCTACCCTTTTTGACTATAATGCGCCACTTTCGCCGCCGCCGCCTGACTCGCCAGGGGGCTTTTCCGGTTTGCGCGTCGATACAAGGATGGGGCGCGCGGACCAAAAAGAGGCGTTTTTGATTTTTCAAGGGGCAAGCTTCTTTCGCGCCCTTGCCGCCGGTCAGGTTTTCGGTGTGACGGCGCGAGGCATCAGCGTCAATACAGCGCAAGCGGCAGGCGAGGAGTTCCCTTTTTTCCGCGCGTTCTGGATCAAGAAGCCAGCGCCTGAAGACCGGCAACTCATCATTTACGCGCTTCTCGACGGCCCCAGCCTGACAGGGGCCTATAAATTCCGCGCCGATCCGGGGCGATACACGATCCTCGACGTGGAATGCTCGCTTTTCCCTCGCAAGCCGCTCTCTCATGTCGGCATTGCGACTTTGAACAGCATGTATTTCCTAGGAGCGGCGGACCCGACCCGCCTCGACGACTATCGTCCCAACGTTCATTCCTCGGATGGTCTGCAAATCTGGAACGCTGCCGGCGAGTGGATATGGCGTCCGATCACCAACCCCGAACAGTTGCAATATTCCGTCTTTCTCGACCGCACTCCGAAAGGTTTCGGACTTTTGCAGCGCCGGCGCGGTTTTGGCGACTATGAAGATATCGAAGCCCGTTTCGGTGATCGCCCGAGCCTTTGGGTCGAACCGCTCGACGATTGGGGCGATGGCGCTGTCGATCTCATCGAAGTGCCCAGCCAAAGTGAGATCTATGACAACATCATCACATTCTGGCGGCCGAAGTCCCCTCTGGCGGAAAAAACACGCCGTACTTTCCGTTATCTTCTTCATTGGGGATGGGCCCCTCCGACCCGCAGCACCCAGTCATACGTTTTGCAGACCAGGGTTGGCGGACAGGGGCAGGGAAAACGCCGCGTCTTTATTATCGACTTTGTCAGCGGCCATTCATGTAACGGATGTAATGTATCTGAGTTTACGGCAGATGTCCGTTCCGGCGATGGCGAGATCGCGAATATCTCCGTTCGGGGAAATCCGGCTACAGGGGGACAGCGCGTTACCTTCGAGTTTCAACCGGGAGGGCGGCAGCAGACCGACCTGCGCTGCCAACTGAAGCAGAACGGTCAAGTCATCTCCGAAAGCTGGGTTTACCGCTGGTCAAGTTAAGGCTTTGCCCTATGCATGATACGAGCCCGGTTTTCGATGCGCCTCTTCCTAAAGAGAAGTCCACCGAGCGTTTTCCGCAACAGGATTTGTGGCATTTCGACCATAACGGCCGACGGAAATTCCGTCCTGACAGGATGGGTGTCGCGCGCCGATGGTTCGTCTTCGGCGGGACTGCTCTGTTAACTGCTTATCTCACTCGTGAACTCTATCTCGTTCTGTCCGTCGGTGGTTTCGCCGATCTCGAAATCGTCCTGATCGGCCTGTTCGTTCTGAATATCGCCTGGCTTTCCCTATCCTTCATGACTGCCCTGTCAGGGTTTTTTGTCCTGGCGCTCGGTCTTCGAAACTCGATCGTTCCGGTTCCGACCGACCAAGAAGCCAAGGTCCTTCCCAAGGGCCGCAGCGCGATTTTGATCGCCACCTACAATGAAGCGCCGGAGCGTATATTCGGCATGGCGCTAGCTACGATGAAGGAGCTTGAAGAAGCCGGCCAGGGCGAAGCATTCGACATCTTCATCTTATCGGACACGACCGATCCGGACATCTGGGTCCACGAAGAGGCCGCCTTCAACGCCGCGCGCGCCAGGCCGGGAAGCGGACCTCGCCTTTATTACCGCCGGCGCGCACTCAATTCCGGCAAGAAAGCCGGCAACATAGCCGACTGGTGCCGGAGATGGGGGCCTGCTTACGAATATATGATCGTACTGGACGCGGACAGTCTAATGACCGGCGCTTCGCTCGTCAAACTGGCGCACTGTATGGACCGCATGCCCGAGGCCGGCTTGATTCAAACCGTGCCGGTTACCATCGGACGGAACACGCTTTTCGCGCGGATGCAGCAATTCGCGGGCGGCGTCTATGGGCCGGTTATGGCGGCGGGCCTGGCTTTCTGGCACCGGGGCACTGGGAATTTCTGGGGGCATAACGCCATCATCCGCGTGCGTGCCTTTATGGAATCGGCAGGATTGCCGCCTCTTCCGGGAGCGCCCCCTTTCGGAGGCCAGATTCTCAGCCACGACTTTGTCGAGGCCGCGTTGCTCTGCAGAGCCGGGTGGCGCGTGTGCATGGTCCCGGAGCTTAGCGGCTCATACGAGGAAATTCCGCCGAGCCTGATCGATTTCGCCACGCGCGACCGCCGCTGGTGCCAAGGCAACCTCCAACATAGTCTCGTCATCGGCGCCAAGGGGTTGCGGCCGCTCAGCAGGGTCCATCTGGCGATGGGCATCATGGCTTATCTATCGGCGCTTTTCTGGCTGATTTTCCTAATCGCCGCGCTGACGCTGACCATCCAGCAACTCACAGCGCAGCCCATCTATTTCGGCGGCGATCAGACACTTTTTCCGACCTGGCCCATGCAGGATAGCGTTCGCGCAATGACCCTCCTGTTCTGGACGCTCGCGCTTTTGCTGCTCCCCAAACTCTTTGGTCTGCTGCTCGCGCTGGCCGACAGCAAAAAGCGGCGCGGCTATGGCGGGGTATTAGGGCTGACCACAAGTGTCGTTATGGAGACGTTTCTCTCCTCACTTTTTGCGCATGTCATGATGATGGTCCAATCCGCCGCGATTTTTGACATCATTCGCGGGCGCGATAGCGGCTGGAATCCACAAAGGCGAGATGACGGCTCCTTACCCACCAGCTGGGTGTTACGCTATCATCTTGCGCATATGATGCTTGGCGTTGGATTAGGCATACTGACATTCAGCATGTCATTACCTTTGTTTCTATGGCTGTTGCCCGCAACACTCGGCCTCACTCTCTCGGGGCCCTTGTCGAAAGCCTCCGCGATGCGCGCATGGGGTGATCGCTTCAAGCAGATTGGCCTTTTCGTGACGCCGGAAGAGCGTCAGCCGCCCGCGATCTCCATTTCTGCTCGCCATCATTCGGAGCTTTTGGAACGCGAGTTCTCCAAGCATGAAGCGATCTCTCAACTTGCGCAGGACCCGCAATTACGCCATCTCCACCGTCAGCTCATCGAGCTTCAGCCGGTGACGCGCGAAGCGCGGATGTCTCCCAGTCTTGCTGTCGGCCGGGCAAAGCTGGAGATCTCAAGCGATCTGGCCGAGCTTTTGCGGCTTCTAAAGCCAAGCGAGAAGGCGGCAATCCTGTCGGATCCCGATAGCCTTGCGCGGCTGGAAGTGATGATCGCGCCCTATCTACAAGTCTCCAAGGCGTCCGAAAGTGGGGAAAGTCAATCGCAACCGGCAGGCCCTAACTGACGCGCCTGTCAAAGTCTCCCGGGGCTGTTGTTCCTGATCGAAATCGAACAAGCGAACTGATTTGGCATACGATAATCCTTCTTGCTCGGCAATGATAACTCCACCCAAAAAAATCGCTGTCAGAATGATATGATGTCAAAGCGGGTCTTCGTCTGGGGATAAGCGCAATATGGCGGAAATTTTCTCAATTCTCTGGGCGATATTCAGCTTTATATTTGGAATACTGTGGAGCATAATATGGTTCATTTTAAGTGATCTTCTATCAACTCTTGCTTGGCTGGGGATATTTATCTGGCTTGGCTTCGTGTTGCGTTATCGCAGTTTCACGCTTGGAGCCCTTGCCCTCATTCGCTACGGGCGCTATGGCGCGGCGTTGGTCTGGCGATGGGTGAGAGGCGGTCAGCCTGGTCCGCTCGCCGCGCCAGAGACAATCACGAAAATCGTACGGGAAGTTCACAAACGCGTTCCACTCGGATACGCCTCCGTTTCCGAACAGTTGAATGTCTTGTTGATACTACTCGTAATCATCATGGCGAATACTTGATTCGCACCATCTGTCATGGCATATGATGCAGTGCAACCACAGGATGCATATATCTATTAATAATTTCTTAGGTTGTCATTGACCTGTGCGCTCGGTGTTGGTAGCCATACTCGCATAAGGCTGTTTTTTGCGGCTTCCATGTAACTTCAGATGTTTCCCTTATTGCCTGACTGTCTGCAAATCGAATATCTACCAATAGCGAGCTACAGTATTATATTTTATTTATCAAACAATTGAATATATATAGAAATAATTGAGAGAGATTGCGGTGAGTAGATATTTCACTTATACTTGTTTGGCGCTATGCTTTTCAGCAACAAGCGCCCTTTCCGACTTTATATATAAGCCGGTTAACCCGTCTTTTGGCGGAGACTCCTTCAATTCGAATCATCTGCAAAGCCTCGCTACGACGCAGAAATCCTTTAAGGAGAGCAGCGCTTCGCAGGGCCGTTCATCGACGGAGCGCTTCCTGAGCATGCTGGAGTCACGCTTGTATTCGTCACTCGCATCTCAAGTGTCCGAAGCTATTTTTGGACAAAACGCGCAGCAATCCGGCACTATCGTGTTCAGTGACCAGCAGATTGCTTTCTTCAATACGGGTACAGAAATTCAGCTTACCGTTACAGATTTTGTGACAGGTAAGATTACGAATATTGTCATACCTACCTTGACGCCCTAGGAAGTCTAGCCCCCCCTCAACCAGGTCAGCTTTATTTCTTAAACATGCTTGATTTCGTGGCAACGGCTGTGTGCGTCTCCTGTTCAAAAGATCAAATGCGAAGGCGGCATATGGATAGAGTCTACCAATCGGGACGTATAGGCGCTTTGGCCGCCATTCTTTCGCTGGGTTTGGTGGGCTGCGCTGCTGAAGTCGCAAAGGAGCAGCTCAGCGCCGGTATTCTGCCGCCAGTCGTCAATCCCGTAACTGAAACCAATCGGACACTGAGAATCTTGCCGCCACCAAGTCAGAAGGTTGCCGTCGCTGTTTACAATTACACTGACCAGACGGGGCAGTTCAAACCGTCCGAGACCACGCAGACTCTGTCAAAGGCTGTTACGCAGGGTGCGACTTCGATTTTGATCAAAGCGCTCCAGGATGTCGGTGAAGGCAGCTGGTTCACGGTCGTCGAGCGGGAGCGCATCGACAATCTGATGAAGGAGCGCCAGATTATCATGCAGATGCGCATGATCTACCTTAAGGAGAAGAGCATCAATCCACAGGCGCTTCCTCCTTTACTTTTCGCAGCGATTATCTTTGAAGGCGGCATCATCGGATATGACAGCAATATTCAAACTGGCGGTGTCGGCGCCCGCCTGCTGGGGATTGGGGGCGATATCAAATATCGTCTGGATACGATTACCATCTATCTGCGCGCGGTGAGCACGAAAACGGGACAGGTGCTCGCATCGGTCACAACACACAAGACGATCGCATCGATTGGTCTGCAAGGCGGCATCTTCAAATTCATTGCAATCGACAAGATTCTTGAAGCCGAGGCTGGTTTTACGAAAAACGAGCCGGATCAACTTGCCGTGCAGCAGGCGATCGAGAAAGCCGTTTATTCGATGATTATTGAAGGTGCGGCAAATAATATCTGGTCGTTTTCCGATCGTAAGGCGCAAGAAAAATTGATCGATAGTTTTAGAGAGGGAAATGGGCCGGTGTTGGCGCAAGCTAAAGCCGTTGGTCCCACCATCACCTCCGCTGCGGTTGCAAGAGAAGAGGCTACAAAAAATTCCCTGTCAAAGTTTGCGTCAACGCTTGAAACCGTAACTCAGGTGGACAGCAGATCTACTCCAACAGTCCCGATCAAATCACCTGCAAAACAGGATGCGGCAAGCGGCATGGGCGCGGCAGAAAAGGCGGCTGATGTTAGCTGGCAAGCGTCTTTCGTTGAGACAAAGACGGGGATGCATGGGCAGGCAAACCTTCGGTCATGGGTTGCCGATGTTGTGACTATGGAAGATCAATATACGCATTCGACTACGGCGTATTGAGGCAGATTTTGTTCCTTCGTTTCCAACCCGAATTATCGGGCGCTTCGTAGGAGCCTACGGTTTCTCGTCATGTGACGAGAAAAACTGGGTGAAAATAAGAAAAATGTACTTAGCTTGTTTTCACATCGTAAAATGGAATAATTGTTTCCATCCATCTAATATAAATGGAGAATTTAAAATGAAGAAAAGCTTTTTGATTTCGGTATCTCTTGCTGCTTTGCTGATTGCCTCGCCCGTCATGGCTGATGATAACGAGAACGTTTCTACGATTGATCAGCTTGGCGCCAGCCTCGCTGCTGACGTTAAACAGGGTGGCGAAGACAACTGGAACACCTCCGATATCGATCAGGTCGGTGCAGATCAGACCGCTATTGTCATTCAGGGCGGGGAAGGCAATGATAGTGAGTCAACTATTTCGCAGGATGGCAGCTATCATACAGCTACAGTTGAGCAGGGTGGTATTGGATCGACGAACTCTTCAGATATTGATCAGTATGGCACATCGAACGAAGCAGATGTCCTTCAGAATGGCACAGGAAATACCAGCACCAGTGTCATTAGCCAGACTGGCACCGGTTCACTCAACAGCGCGTCTGTGAATCAGGGCGGCCTGAACAGTTTGAATGACTCTAATATCGTACAAAGTGGCAGCGGCCTGACGGCGAGCGTCATTCAGAACTAATCGCGGTAATTTAAAGCTGGGCAGTTTATGCTGCCCAGCTACAATTAATTCTCAATCATCCAAATACAGCTAAAGCAAAAATATGCTAAAGTCCTATGCCTTAATCGCGTGTTTACTGATCAGTGCTACCATATCTGCTTATGCCCAGATGAACGAAAATATCTCGGTCATCTATCAAATTGGCGATTTCCAATCTGTCGATGTCAAGCAGCGAGGCGTCAGAAACACCAATAAAATTGACGTCCATCAAAGCGGCTCAGCGAACAGCGCTTCCATCCTGCAAGCCGGCTCCGAAAGCCGAAACAATGCCGAAATTAAGCAGGATGGCACTGAAAACCGTTCGCTTGTTCTCCAAGACGGATCTTACGTCACTAACGACGCCGAAATCGATCAGACGGGTGAGGGCAACGTTGCTTTCCTGGTTCAAGGCGGTCACGGCAACGCAAATACATCCGTTATTTTACAGCGCGGCATAGATAATATTGCAAAGGTTAGGCAGCATACCGCTGCACGATCCTCTAACGGCAATTCCGCTCTCATCGCACAATCAGGAAACGGAAATCTCGCCGATATCGAGCAGGACGGCGACGGGCATAATGCAGAGATTATCCAGGATGGTTCGAAAAATAACGGACGCATTGAGCAATCCGATTCAGATCAGAAAGCAATTCTTAAACAATTTGGTGATAAAAATAGTTGGCAAATTGAGCAATCCGGGGTTCCAGGCTCCCTATCCATTGAACAATATGGGTCGGGCGGGGGTTTGACAATACAGCAATTCTAGCTAATTGAGCCTTTTACAGATTCCGGATATCGTTGCAGATAACGTAATCCGGGAGCAAGGCAATGAGCCCTTCGACATGGTTTATTACTGCCGCAATTGTTTTGGGCGTTCTAAGTCTTGGTTCTGATGCTGTGGACGCAGGAAAACGAAAAGCGTCGGCAAAAGCCGGGCACTTAAAGCTAGATTACGCAATCCCACAAATTCGTTACCAGCACTCAAAGACTGTAGAAATCACTGCTATTCCGCTCCGATTAAGTCGTGTTAATCTAAGCGAGGTAAATTCGTCTCAGAAAGTACCTTTGATTTCGCAGCCGTTTGACTACAGTAACCGTCTTCTTTCCGCGCCAATCAATAATGATCGCGAAACTTTAAGTGTTTTTGGCGTAGAGGTGATTTCTGGCGTCCCACCTATAGCTATCTTGTTCCCGTCACAGATAAAAAGCCAACCTATGCAGGATTTTAGAGTCTCGAATTTCGTCAAATACTAAGCCGCAATACAACTCTTGAAGGTTTTTTGTTTTCCCAATAGTTTGAATCTGCCGTTGACTGTCGAAGTTTGGAGAACTGGCCACGATGCGCTCGGTGAGTACCTTTGTAGTCGCAGAAGGAATTACAGCGCCGGCGCTCGGTTAG
>CAYVJO010000050.1:0-2255 GCA_964451735.1 uncultured Hyphomicrobiaceae bacterium
TCAGTGCTGCACTTTTGCTCCGGCCAGCCGCTGCAGAATCTCTCCGGCGTTGACAGGGCTCGGCATCGACGCTCACCCCCATTGAGTCCTCACCTGTTTCCGGAAGCATAATCGAAACTCTGTACGCTCCTGTTGGCATCAATCGTAGGTACGCTTCGTCCAATCGAGGAGCGACAACACCGATCCACTCCATGATGGCGTTCCAAACCTGATACTGCCACTCGCGGCTCACCCCTTCCTGCGCATCGCTTTCAATCCACAATGTTCGACCAGCGAATGCCACAGCACCTGTCAGGCGATCTTGCACAACGTCTTCGGGGCTAGCGTAAATCGGCTTCAGGTTATCATCGCTCCAGTCCTTGCGCTGAACGACTTTGTAGCTACCTTCCGGCATTGGCAGAGCTCTGAAATCCTGCCGACGCAACGCTTCAAGCCGGGGCTGCAAGAGATCATCGACGCCAAGCATCAAATTAATAGGCGGCACTGTTTCCCACATGTGCTCGGGGACTAAATTTCCGTCGGTCATACGCCAGAACCCAAACAGGTTGAGCAGCCCATTCGGGTTCATCATGGCGAACCCATCCTTCTCTAGCTTGTCCGCCTGCTCCGTCAGCCGCAAAATATCTCTGAACTTTCCGTTCGTGCAGGCACCCAGCACCGCCGCATCGACGAAGCTCAGTGGAAGGAACCGCCAATATGCTGGGACCTTGTCCTCTTCTATGCGAGGCGCAACGCCATGTGGGGCACCCCAGCCACTTAAAAGCAAAACGGTGGTGGCACTTCGGCAGTCGCCCTGATGCTCAACAAAGCTCCAGAACCTCTCAATATCGGCGACGATGAACTCGTTCGTCGCATTTGACAAACGCCTGAACGTGCCGAAACCCTGCTCTGGAAACCCATCAAACTGGGTCGGAATCTGCACGATATGCAAATAGTGGCCATGATCGTTCTGGCATACCGAGGCGCGAAGATTGTGCTGGTTAGGTGGCGACAACCTTATGCTTCCGGTTGGCCAAAACGCTGTTACTTCGGAGAACCGCTCCTGACGCTCCATTAGACGGTGCTGCAAGGCCTCCCCCATACCTCCTGCGACGGCCGTGCCGATAAGGACCGCGCGCACGGCCAGAGATATATTGGTTGGAGCAACAACGGCTAATCCATCTGCCATCTCTAAAAGCGGGCAGAACTCAAGTGGCGTATCACCGATCTCCCTGTCGCTCACATCGGCGAAATACAGCTCTTGAAGAAAAAATTGCCTAACTGACTCAGTATCGATTCCGAGCCGTTCCAGGTCCTTGGTCCTAAACCGCATTCGTCGGGCCAGATCGTTCAGACGCTCTTTCGCAGGAAGCGAAATTTTATCCATCGGTACGCCGCCCGAAACTGTACCCCGATCAACACCGGATCTTTCGCATATCGCGTCGCTTAGCCTTAGTAACGCATATGCAGCCTCTAACGCGGCCTTCTTCTGGTGCCCATCCGGCAAGCTGCTAAATGCATCAAGGACGGTTTGCGTATACGCGGCAGCACTTTCCCACCTACCCGGAAGGATTCGAAAATTTCCGGAACGCGTTACAATCAGATCACAGAATGTATCCTCAATTGGGTCTTCAAGGCGCAGAACATCCGCCTTCCCCAATCCTTCGTTCAATAAGCGTCGAAAATCTTTGGGCCCGGGTTTTTTCTTGCCCACCGCCTTTGAGAGGATGAGCCGCTGTAACCAATCAAGCCGGATATCGTTAGCATGATAGGCTGGCTCCGTTTGCAGACCGGCCAGCGCGAGAGCGGCATGTTGTCGATGCCAGGGCCGCACCTCTCCTAACACGGAAGCCGCCTTTAAGAAGCTTTCATCTGGCGTCGCTGGCGGTGCCCCGCGCTCAAGAAGCTTAGCAAGGTCTAGATCAGATAATTCTTGATTCATATCTTTAGGTAGCAAAGTTTATTCAGTAAATCTTCCGTCATCTATGTATTTTCAACAGCCGGCTCCGGCCAGTTCTAACGCGTTATTCGCGTCCTGCTGGCCGCCCCGGCCAGAAGCGGATCACGTGAACCGGGCCCGCGGGAAATTCAAGAGATTTACGTCCTGATCAATAGTAGCGAGACACCTGACTTCAATCCCACGGATTAAGCGTCGGCACGCCCAGCCTCTCGAAATCCCCCCCGTTCCTTGTCGCAATCGTTAAGCCATGCACAAGGGCGGTCGCGGCGATCAACACATCGGCCAGCCCTGCGGTATGACCTTCTTTATGCGCTTT
>CAYVJO010000050.1:2265-3222 GCA_964451735.1 uncultured Hyphomicrobiaceae bacterium
CCCGCCGCGCGGGCGATACTCTCCGTAGCCGGAAGAATATTCTCGGCGAAGGTGTCCAGGAATTCATCGATCACACCCTGCAATTTCTTCTGACGCTGCGATCCGGTTTGCAGCCGCTCGATTCCATAGACCAGCTCATGAATGGTGATGATCGAGACATGCGGCGATTGCTGCGCGGCAAGAAAGTTGAGCACGCCCTTATCGGGCTTAGGCCGCGTAACTTCTGAAATCACATTCGTGTCGATCAGAAAACCGCTCATTGATCCTCAAACCCTTCGAAGGGCGTGGCGCGGTCCGGCGCTTTACGGTCAGGCAATTCCAGCTCCCCGCTCCCCTTGAATTTCTTAATCAGCCACTGGCCCATATGCGGCTGCGGCGTTTTCAGTTTCAGCCATTCTTCCTCGGTCAGCACCACATAGGGCTTCTTTGTGCCAATCCTCTGCGGTCCCTTTTCCCGCGCCTCGCGCAGGATTTCGGACAGCCGGGCTTTCGCCTCGGCGACCGTCCAGACTTTCTCACTCATCGATTCATTTGATCCGCGTTCAATCTCCATAGAACTAGTATAGACCAGTCTATGATATTTTGCAACTCCACCTCTCAGGTTTGCGCCGTGTGTCAGCGCCCGCTCCTCTTTCCATGCACCAATTGCATGCCCATGTATTCATGTATCATCTTTGGCAGATTACCCTGCGTTTTGATAGTGTATCACTCAACGTCAGAGGAATATATTCTTATTTTTATTGAATAATAGGAATATATTCTTTATAGTTCATCGCATATTTTAACCATTTACTGAAAGGTATGTTATGAACAACACTACAATAGTTATTAATCGACGAACCCCCATCAACCTGCAAAATATTGCCGTCATTGAGCCGGTCACAGCGAAAGACGCGCAAAGTATGGCCGCCAGCTATGGCAGCGATCCGCAGGATTTCGCCGCCTTCAACAGCGCCG
>CAYVJO010000050.1:3232-11144 GCA_964451735.1 uncultured Hyphomicrobiaceae bacterium
ACCCGTCTGGCCGTCCAGACGCTAGGCGATTTCGCCAAACTCACCAGAGGCCGCATGCTGGATATGGGGTCAGGCCCGAACGGCAAGACCCTTATCGGCCCACTGGTGCCGGTGGACTCCATTCGCCATCTGGAGCCTATCAGCGAGGAAGAGCGCGCCGCGATGAAAGCGGCCTATGGTGATGTCGCGCCCGAGGCGATCGACGCCAAACGCACTCGCATTGTTTACCGCGCGCTCGATCCAGCCAATCCGCAGAGATATTTCCAGAAGACCTTTGCGGCCGACATCCTGGATGATCTGCTGGATCGGGAAAGCCACTTCATCATCGACATCGGCAATGGCAAATTTGTGCTGGCCGATGAGGTGGAAGACGCGCGGGCCCTCAGTGAAAAGGAACTCGCTCGACTTTCCCGCAAATATGCGCTGAAGGCGCGCAATGGCGAGCCGCTGATCACCAGTGTCGTGCTCACCGGCGATGAGTTTATTCTCTCCAGCCTTCCGGCGCAGGCCATTGAAACGATGGTGCAGAGACCATTGCCGTCTGCGCAAGGGATCGCCGTACAGGAGCATTCGCGCCCAAAGTCCGCAAAGATGGCTGAGCCCGAACCCGCTAACTAACAAGTTGCTAAAGCACAGCTTGCGAAGCCGGGTCCATCGGGCCCGGCTTTCCTTATAAAGGATGAATGGTGAGTACCGCCGAGCTTGCCAGACCTCATCCGGCGCGGCACCGGTATAAGCATCACGCAGCGATCAGGAGTCCTGAGCTTTGTAGGGCAGTTTCATCGGTCAGACCCGTAACATTGCTCAGCTGCGCAATCTGCACGAAATTATTTGCCCCGCCATCGGCATCAACCGCCAGAAAAGAATGCGTGCCATTGTCCGTGATCTGCACAAAATCCGTGATTAGATCCGTCAAAGGATCATAGCCGCTCAATAGGTCACTGACATCGAGCTTATCGTTCTGTGCGGTCGTGAAATCGGTGACCGTATCCACACCGGTTTCGCCGGAAAGGAAGACAAACGTATCCGCACCGGCCCCTCCCGTCAGCGTGTCCGCGCCATCGCCTCCATAGAGCGCATCGTTTCCGTCGTGACCGACGAGCGTATCAGTACCGGTGCCGCCGTAAAGTGTATCGTCACCTTTCAGCCCGTTCAGCCAGTCGTTTCCGGCATCGCCATATATCGTATCGTTTGAAGCATAGGAATCCGATCCCGTATGCCCGCCGACCAGGAAGTCATCGCCATCCCCGCCATGGATCTCGTCGTCGCCCTCTTGTCCGCGGATAGTATCATTGCCATTGTCGCCATAGAGAATGTCTGCGCCGTCCTGGCCGTAAATCTGGTCATTGCCAGCGCCGCCATAGATCGTGTCGTTGCCGCCGCTTCCGTTCAGAATGTCCGCGCCAGCATCGCCGTAGATCAGATCGCCACCACCATTGCCCGTGATAATATCGTCGCCGTCACCGCCATGCAGTTCATCCGCCAGCGCCTGGCCGATAATCGTGTCGTTACCGGCTCCGCCCATGATGACCGCACTCGCCGAGTTCGAGCCGCGCAGGTAATCCCCGTAGGCTGAGCCGATGATATTTTCGATTGAGCTTAAGGAATCCGTTCCGCCTTCACCATCGAAGGCCGTATTTGCGCCGACGCTGTTGCTCCCGTCGTAAGTCCAGTTGGAGTTCAATAGATTTACAACCACGCCGGATAAAGACGTGGAGTAATCCGCCGTGTCCGTTCCATCCCCGCCATCCAGCGTGTCGTTGCCTGCACCGCCAATGAGGGTGTCGTCGCCGACAAGACCAAGAATTTTTTCGCTAGCGTTGGTCCCCGTTAAAGCAACATCTCCTCCATCAGTGCCAATTATAAGAAGCTCCTCTCCGGTGAGAAGCGAAAGCTGGAACACCCCTGTGTTCGTAAACTTGATATTCTCAATCTTCTTATCATTACTCAAAAAATAATCTTCAATTATTATATCGCCATTCGGCATGTGTAATATGAGATCGTTACTAGATTCGGTAATACCGTCTAATTCCCAATAGGCCGCGTCCTTAATTCGAAGGAGATCGACACCTCCAGCATCATTAATATTAAGTATACGAGAGTAATTCTCGGTTTCGTATAGGTCATCACCCGATTCATCGGTAATAGAAAGCGTACCCCCGAGGCCAATGTAACGCTCATCTCCTAGTATGTCTTCCACTGTAACGGTAACTGCAACATTGCCTGGCCTTATATAATACGAATCATCATCAGCACCACCATCAGCATAAAACTCAGCATTTACAGTTCCATAATCAGTCAACATAATGAGATCATCATCACCTGTTCCACCATAAATTTCCGAAAAATTTCCTTCCTTTACAGTTGCATGCAAATAATCATTTCCTGTGCCGCCATTGAGAAGACCTCCCCCATAACGATCGTATAATACATCGTGACCGCTACCACCATAAATATAGTCTTTCTTATTTGGCGCTCCCCAAATCGTATCATTTCCTCCGTTCGCCAAAATAATTTCATACTGTGAAGGTATCCAATAAGGATTACCTACGTTGTTATTGTAGTCGCTGTAACTAATCACATCGAGATCGGTCACGCCGCCATCCAAACTGAGTTTCGGAAAAAGTGCTCCGGACGTGACCTGAAAGTCTTTGAGGGTTATTTGATTGCTTCCCTGCGTGATAATAAAATCATCTCCTGATGTAGCAAAAGATATTTCCCCTAAACTTAAATTTTCATCAAGTGTGACGATATTTGTGCTACTCCAATCATATTGGATCACATCTGCGCCAAACGCACCCGTAAAAACATATTCGTCGGCTCCATCACCGCCATTGAGGATGTTGTTCAGTTCATTTCCAATAAGCGTGTCCGCTTGATCGGTCCCAATCGCATTTTCGATCTCCGCATTGTAAGCAACGGCAACATTATCCATGGCTAAGCCAGTGCCTCGTCCGCCGTTCCAAGAGCTGTCGGCAGCCTTGCCAATAGAACTGAAATGTCCCTCGCGCAAATCAATCACCACCCCATCCACATAACCGGAAGCATCGATGGTATCCGTTCCACCGCCGTCCCATATGGTGTAGATGAAAGCATCGTTTACTGTTGCACCGAACCCTTGGCCCTGTTTGTAGGTCGTTGCTCCCGCGCGGGTGGAATAGTTCGTGCCGTATATCGCCTGCAAGGCCGCAATATCGAGAAGTTGGAGGCCAGATGAGAGAACGTCGTCTGCAGTGCCGGTTACGTTCATCCCTGCCAGATAACTAGTAGACATGACGGTATATTGCATGGAATCTAAAGCGCCCGCAGACGGATGATCTAGCCCTAACGAATGAAGTATTTCATGTAATACAATATAATAGGCATAACCACCAATCGACGTGTCGCCCCATAAATCGCCAGTACCAAGATCAAAATCATTATTCAGCCACACGTCACCATGCTTCAAAGCCGAATTACCGTCAGAATAATCTAACTCATAACCTCCGGTTGTGGATACTAAGTTGGGTGATCCGCTGTTAGTAGTTGCTCCAAACACAATATCCGCCGTGGAGGTTGACCCAGAAATAAAGTCAATTTTGGCGACATCTGAGAAGGAAACTCCCCAGGTCGAGGCAGACAGAATGCCGCTAATAATAGTCGATTGGTCTGCGCTTAACGCTGGACCGCCAGATGGCAATTGCGTGTATTCTCGATCTGATCCGGAGGCGTAATAGCCCAAGGCGTCGAGATCACCTAAGCTACTAAGGAGATAATAGTAGAACTGATAATCACCGTTTCCATCAATACCAATATCGGCGCGCTGATTTAATTCCCCGGAGATCGTTGACAAGTCATCCGCTCCAGCCCCGCCTACAAAGTAGACAGAAGATAATAAATATTGATAATCCGATTGCAGTACCACTTATGTCTCCCTTTTATTTTTGATTTTCCCAATGCTTAAATTGCAGGTTCTCCTTTAGAACACTTTCCGACCCGTCCGGTGCACTGCCAGTATGCGTAGTGGAAAGGTACAAGGCACCGGCGCTGGCCAGCGCAATTAAAAGGATGGCGATTGAAATTTTTAGATTATGTTTAGTCATTATTTCTTTTTCTTAAATTAATACTAGATATAATTAGTAGTTTTTTGGTTGCAATTTTTATTATTAAAATCAAATGCATCGTATATGTCAATTGTAACCATTTTAATTAGCGGTGTTCAATAACATATAATCAATACAAATCGACAAAAACAGTCTATTAATATATTTGTATTTGTGCCAGGATTTTGATCTTATTTGTTGCTATGCAACCTGCGGTTTGCCCTCTTGAAGAGGAATTGTTGCCCAAGCCATTTTTTATACAACTTCGCAGTGTTCGTCCGACTCGGACCCACTACGACCTCCACACCACACAACCGTGAGCCTCACAGTCGCGAAACCCCGGAGGTATTCATCTCAATGCGAAAGCCGAGCCAAATATTGATGTCATAATTATAGGAACATAAGCGCCAGGTTATTACTGTCATGTGCCGCCACCGTATTGTTAAATTATAATATAACCGATCGCATTGCATGCATCTGTATTTATATTGTCATATTTTCTTGATCTATAGGATTATCTTCCTTTGAATGGCGTTTTTTATGCAAACAATTTTGAAGGGAGAAAATATTCATGAGTACGATTTCAATTAATCAATTTCTTGCCGGAATTAATTTCAAACAAGTCGCCTTTATTGAGCCGGTTTCCTCAGATGGCACATCAGAAGAGGCCCCACAGGCGAAAAGTGAAATTACGTCCGCGGTCAAATTTATCGGGTCAACGACCCTGCTCACCGCCTAACCTCTTGCCTATTTCAGGGCGCTGGCCCATGGCCGTATGCTGGACGTTCCGTATACAGACTTCAAGAGTGGCATAGAGATGAAACGGCTGGTTCCGCGCGATGCCGTCCACCATCTGGAGCTTCTCTCCGGGCGGGAGGATCGAAAAGAACCTTCAGGCGAAGCCTTTGAACCGGCAGAGGCCCGCATCGTCTACCGCGCCTTCGATCCGGTGCATCCCGAGCGGCGCTTTCAGTTGGCGGTAGCACTCGGCCTCATTGATGAGCTTCTCGACCGCGATACGGGCGGCGTGATCGATATCGGCGGCGGCAAGTTCGTCTTTGCCGATGACGTCGAGAATGCACGCGCGCTGGTGCCCCGAAACATTGCGCGCATTGCGCGCTGTGAAGCGCAGATCGAGCCGCTGGGGCAGCCCTATGTGAGCATTATCGAGCTCAGTGACGGGGCGATCATCCCCTCACCTTTTCCTGTTCACGCCGTTGAAGGCATGGTGCAACGCCCCTTGCCGTCCGCGTTTTTGCCTCCATTCCGGTATGATGCCTATCGTGAGGCGGGTCCCTCGGCATAGCCACGCATCATGCAGATGCCGCTGTGACGAACATCGAAAGGGCCGGACGATGCAGTCCGGCTTTTTCATTGCCATTGCTTATATAATGCATTCACTTCGTAGCAACCCGCCGATGAATACATAACAGGCGGGGGTGGTACAAATTTTCAACACCCGCGCTTCAATGCCTCTACCTTCGGCAGACTCTAGCCTATGCAATTCCCCCTGAAGCTCTATTATGGGATATCTTTTCCATTCCTTATATTTTGAGATTTCAGTATGGCGTTTAACTTCGACACCAAGAATCTTTCCGTCACGCAGCTCCTTTCCGATTCCAACGCCTTTCGGGTGCCGCTTTTTCAGAGGCCATTCTCCTGGGGCGAGGAAAACGCCGCGCAGCTTTACGAAGACCTCCATACCGCCTGGGCCAGCCAGACCGACGGCTACTTTCTCGGCCCGATCGTCGTCTCGCAGAGCGGCAATTTCGCCTCTTACGACATCATTGACGGACAGCAACGATTAGCCACCCTCTCCATTCTGCTGGCGATCTTCAGGGATCTGCTGCCGCGCGACCGCTTTGCCGAGTCCTTGCAGGAGCATATCTGGCGGCCCTTTCATCCGACCAGAAATCTGCCCGAAGCACCAAGGATTGAGCTGAGGGAGGACGATCAGAAATTCTTTCGGACTTACATTCAGACGCCGGGCGGCACGCTTGGCCCGCTCCGCAAGTCGGAGGACGGCAATGAGCGCCGCCTTCAGGAGATCATTGCCCGCCTGAAAGAGGAAATCGGCAATCCTGCTGCAAAATATATCAGGGACATCGCCTTTTCCCTTCTGAACAAATGCTACTTCATCCTCATCACCACCCGGAACATCGACGACGGCTATACGCTCTTTCGCAGCATCAATACCTCCGGCCAGCCCTTGAGCGATCTCGATATCGTGCGCGGGGATATTATCGCCAAGAGCGCCAAAGGCAGCGAACTCGCCAAAATCTGGGATACGGTCGAAAGCACGCTGAGTGAAGACCAGTTGCGCGGGTATATCTCTGCGGCGATCGCCTTTGTTGCCCCGGAGCTGGACGGCATTGATCTCAACCGCGCCATGCGGGCGATCATCCGCAATCCGCTCCAGGAACAGAAGCTGCGGCAGGCGCTGGAGCGGTTTCTCGTTTCCTACAAATGCATTGAAGAGGACGATCTCGGCTACGAGATGGACGGCGAGAAGATCAACCGGCGCTTGCGTTACCTCAAAGCCCTTCATTTCGAGAACTGGCGTCCTCTCATGCTGCACTGGCTGATGCGCGAGCCCCGCCAGATGGACACGTTCCATTTTATTCGTGCGCTCGATGCCTTGTGCACCGGGCTGGTCATTCTCGGCAGCACGCCCAAGACCATCTCCGCCCGTTTTCAGAAAGTCAGGGCGCGAATAGACGATGGTACGGCCGTTCGCTCACTGGAGAGCGAGCTTTATCTGAGCGCCGCCGAAAAGACGCGGATCGCTGAGAAGCTCAATCAGCCGCTGACCCTCAAGCCGAAACCCATGCGTTACCTGCTGCTGCGCCTGAACGCGGAAATGCTGGATGCCACGCTGATTCCGGATTTCCCCTTACGGGTCGAAGTTGAGCATGTGCTCCCGCAAAAGCCCTCGCCGCGCAGCGTGTGGCTGAAGGATTTCCCGGACAAGAACAAGCGCTTGATACTGTCCCAGCTTCTGGGGAATTTCGCCATCCTGACCAAGCCCACCAATGTCCGCGCCAGCAACTTCGACTTTCATAAGAAACGCCAGACGATTTTTGGGACCCACAACAGCAATACGTTTCCGATCACTGCCGAACTCGTCAACTATCCCGAGTGGAACGAAGACACGATCAAGGCGCGGCAGGAAAAGCTCTATGGCATCGCCTGTCAGATTATGAGTCCGCATATTTATTCCTAGGCCAGAGCGGCTCTTCAGCATTCGATCCGTGCGCGGCCCGGTTTGCTTTTGCATGCCGGTCTCAGTTTGAGTTCGGTTCACGGGCCCGTTTCGGTCGCTACATCGAATGGGTCATCCGAAAGCCGCCATCAACCCGATGTAATGCTCGGCCCTCCAAAACGGTTCGGCCTTATCCGGCATGGAACCCCAACCACATAAAACTGTTAGCCGGTCAGTTGAGACCAACCACAATAAGGACGATGACCGGGTTCGGCAGCACAGGACAGCGGTCCAGGAGGCACGGATGCTCAACGTCAAGAAAACCCGGCACCATACGGTCAAGGTCGATGGAGTTGACCTGTTCTATCGTGAAGCGGGGCTGCGTGATGCGCCGGGGTTGCTGCTTCTCCACGGCCAGCCTTGTTCCTCGTTCTATTTTCGCCACGTCATCGCCGACTTGGCAGAGGTGGCTCATGTGGTCGCGCCGGACATGCCGGGTTTCGGCTTTACCGAAGCCCCCGACGACTACGAATACACCTTTGACGCCATGGCTCGAACGATCGACGCGTTGACGCGCACCATCGGAATGGATCAGTTCTTTCTCTACGTCCACGATTTCGGGTCGGCG
>CAYVJO010000051.1:0-1553 GCA_964451735.1 uncultured Hyphomicrobiaceae bacterium
CAATGGGATGCAGATTTTGCGCATAGATCCGGCGCAAGACCGACGTGGAGGGCGGGAAGCAGACGGTCGCCGCGCCGTGCGGTTCCGTGACCGCTACCCGAAAGCAGCCATTCGATGGAGGGAGTGGGCCTGACGTCGAACCTTCTCCGGGTCTTGAGGGGGTGAATTCCACTAGACATCGGGCAGCAGACGGGCTCCCATGCCCTTTGTGCAGGTGCAATCAGATGAGGATGTACACGATGGTTTCGAGAAGATCTGTTTCGTTTGGGATAGCTGCAGCTCTCGGCACGAAGCCATTCGAAGCGTTTGCCCAAGCTTTGACGCCACTGCGGTTGCTGGTGGTCAGGAAGCCAGGGTTCTCGCTTACGAACCAGTGCCTTGCACCTTGCATCCGCGGGAAGGTTTATGACGCGTCACACATAGACAGTCTCGACTTACAGGGCGTGATGCTTCCACTGCTGGGGCAGCCGATTTGTGACGTCATCGAGCGCCCATGGCAAGGAAATGCTCCGTCGGTGAGTGCAATACCCGTTGGCTTGTACAGAGCGATCGTTAGAAACGATCCGACAAAGGCCTGGATGACCAACATTAATCGAAGCTGGAGAATTGAACTGTCTGGCGTACCGCACCGCGCCAACATTCAATTCCACTACGGAAGTGATGTCAGCTGGTCAGAAGGTTGCTTTATCGTCGGTAGTTTGCTCCAACCTGATGGTTCAAGTGGAATGGAAGCTGCCTATTGTGGGTTGGAGGGTGGTGAGGCTGCGATTGAACGTCTGCGCGCAATCGTTGAGGCGCCAGGCGTAAACCCAGATGACATCATGGTCGGTGTGACAGATGATTATGGTCTGTACCCTGACTTCTCGTCGGCCCCCACCTGCTAGTTGCGGCTGGATTATGCGGCAGGCGGGTGGCATGGAAGGAGAATTTGGCGAAACCCACCGGAACGATAACTGAGCGCTCTGGGCATCTTCCGGGTCAGTCAGGCATAGTCACGAGATCATCGAGGGCAACAAGACAGGATTCATCGCGCCCTCGCGTTGCGTCGCATTGGTGAAGCGCCATTGCCGCGTCGGTCGAATAGAGCCGGAAAAGCCCTGTGTTGTTGAAATATGGTTCGTCTGGGTCGGTGAACAGATCGTGGATCGCAGCGGGTATGATGGCGCCGCGCAGGCGGAACTCCACGCGACGGTCACGCGGATCTACAACACCTGGTGTCCCATAGCGAAGGGAGTATCGACCGTAGCTTGTCATGGCAAAGAGCTTTGGCAACCGCGAAAGAGAAGCCGGTGTCGTGTCCTGCTCCCCTACGGACGACGGGATCGGGCTTACTGCGGGAGGTAGCAGCGCCCGACACCAGGCGGGGAGGCCCTGTGCCAGTTCTCGGCCCAAACGGCACTCCTCTGTGATCCTTGCCCCGAGCGGGGCGAGCCAAAAGAGCGCAGTAAGGTCATTGAGCTGATCTTCTGGCAATGACATTACTTTGTCCAACTCGAGGGAAAGCCCGCCTTGAGTCAAGCCGTTGATCCAACTCGTTATTTCTTGACGAGGTT
>CAYVJO010000051.1:1563-11028 GCA_964451735.1 uncultured Hyphomicrobiaceae bacterium
TGCGCGCGGATCAGTCTGAGCAACACAGCTTGAGCCCGTTCAACTGCAATAAGCGCATCACGCTCACCAGCAGGACTCCAGTCCCCGTGACCTTCGATTTGAAAGAGGTCGATACCAGGCGCAGGTCCTTCACCAGGCGCAAGATCTTCCAACCGCATCAGTACCCTACCGCATCCCTCCTGCGCTCTTGTTGCAATAGCTATACGACTATCAATTGGAACGTTCCGCGCCAAAGGGGCAAAGCAAGGCAAGACGACATCGACCCTGCCTGCAAAGCTGGACAAGGCGCCGTGCTGTCCAGTCGGCAGGTCATTTGACCCCGTCCTAAAGAGACCGATTGTCCGAAGGTCGACTGGCGCTTGTCCGTCAGCAGCCGGTAGAGCAGCCAGTCCTAGCACCAGAACCAGTTCCTCTCCCTCCCTTCTCAGGCTGACGGTATGCTCCGGCGTTTGGCCGGGAAAGAGATTTAACTCTGGATCACAAATCTCCGGATTCTCATTCCAATCGCAAAGCAGCAGGTCGATGATCCCGGACATTCCGCCCTCGACCCCCTTCAACTGGTTCGAAAGATTGCCGATTCCGGTCAGGGCCGTGCTCAGCAGCAGTATCAGGATGGCGATCAGCCCGAACTGCATGTCGATGAAACCCGTCGCAGTTTCGTCCATCCCGCCGTCCCGACCATTCCGTTCCGAAGCCCGCATCGCCCGCCCGCCCTAGACCACCGAATTGAACGTATCCGTCGCGACCTGCATCGCGGCGGCAAGATCGCCGGCCGGGCCGCTGTTTTCCTCGGTCAGATCCGACAGCGATTGCCGGATCTCCGAAAGGCTGTCGAACAGCGACTCGGCCCGGCCCTGAAGCCGGTCGAAGCGGGCCCGAAGGTTTTCGGCGCGCTGGCGGATGTTCAAGCCATTCGCATCGACTTTTTCGGCCAGCGTCTGGCCGCGATCTTCCCAAGTTTCGGCCAACTCCGCGACCAGTTCCTCGCCCGTGGTCACGACCGCGTTAGCCGTGGCATCAAGGGCTTCAGCCATATTCTCCAGGCGCTGTTTTGTGCCATCGACCGCGCCCTCAACCTGCGAGCGCAGGTCGGTCACGGTGGCGACGATGGTGTCGATGGGCGCCACAAGCGCGCCTTGCACGACACTCTCGCCGAATTCGGTGATCGTTGCATCCAGCCGGTCTGTGGCGAGGACGGTGATCTGATCCATCCGCTCGCGCACCAGCGAAAGGGTCCGGTCAGAGGTGATATCGGCGATCCGGTCGGGTAGTCCCCTGGCCGCGGCAAGGATCGCGGCGGCGTCGTCTTCCATCGCCTTGATCCGGTCCTGTATCGCGGCCTTCAGTGCCGCCGCATGCAAGTCAGGGTCCAGATTCGGCAGCGCGGTCTGACCGGCCGCATGCAGCCGCGTCAACGCTGCTGTCGCCCCAGCGACGGTGTCATCAAGCTCCGCCTCTACCGCGTTCACCCGGTCGGCCAGGGCCACAAGCGCCGTCAGCGTGGCAGAGGCACGGGCACGCAAGGCGGCGTAATCGGCGGAAACCTCCATCACCCCATCCCCACGGTTCGCATCATCGACATGAATTGCGCAATTGCCGGTTCCAGAGCGTCAAAGGCCGATTGCAGCGGCTCGAGCCCGGCTTCCAAGGCGCCGCGCGCCGATTGTTCCCGGGCCGTATCACCTTCAAGACCGGCGACAATCCTGTCGATCAAGTCGTCTGCAGCCTCTCGGATATCCGCAATCAGCGTCGTCATCGCCGTGCTGATGTCCTCGGTAATGTCGCTGAAAAGGCCCTCGATCAGCGCTTCGATCTGCTCCTGAAGCGCGGCCTCGATCCTGTCGGCAATCTCGTCGGCGGCTTCCAGCAGCGGCCCCCGCACGGCATCGGCAAACCTGTCCAACACAGCGGCGATGGCAGAGCTGATCGAATCGCGCACGAGTTGTTCCAGCTCATCCAGCGCCGCCTCTGCCGCAGAAATGCCGTCCCTGAACATGTCCTCGGCGTCGACCGCCATTCCCGTCACGGTGTCGAAGGCCGACTGCATGCGGTCCAGCATGGCATCGGCCTGCTGGGTCGCGGCCTCGATCTCGTCGATCGTTGCCGTTACGGCAGGCGGTGTCTCGGCGAGGTCCAGCACGTCAGACAGTTCGGTCGACAATGGCAGAAGCCGTGCATCAGCCTCGGCCACTGCTTCCGATACCGCCGACCCAAAGCCCGCGACCGCCGCCGCGATCCTTTCGACGTGGTCCCGGACGGGGGCAAGATTTTGCCGCATCGCGGCACCTGTCTGCTTGATCCGCAGCGACAGGCCGTCAACCCGGCGCGACAGGGTCGCAAGCTGCCGGTCGATGGCCAGGATATCGGCGGCCAACTGGTCAAGATTCTCCTGTTCGACAACCGCCATCAGATCCCCGCCCGCATGATTTCCAGCGCCCGGCGCACGGCAGAGACCGCGGCCAGAAGCGGCCCGACCTGAGGTGCGACGGCGGCAATCGTCGAATTGATAGTCTGCGACAGCGCAGCGATGGTCTGGCTTTCGACCAAATCGTCGACAACGGTGGTAACGGCGGCCTCGACGATGCGGGATATGCCCTGTTCCACCACGTGATCGCCGAGCCCCTCGACCTCGGACCGAAACTGATCGGCAAGGCTGTCACCCGCCTGCCGCAGCGCAGCCGCCACCTGATCCGACAGGGCATCGACATTGGCGAACAGGTCGTTCGCCCGTTGTTCTAGATCGGCCAGGAGCGACTGACTCGCCTCGTCGATCTCCTGTTCCAGCGACTGACGGATGGTGTCGTCAAGCTCTGACATCAGCGTCTCGACATGGGTTTCCGTCTCGGCCAGGAGATCGGTAAGTGCCGCCCGCAGGTCCGAAAGCGCGTCTTTCCGGTCATCGGCAAACTGCCTCATCTCTGCCGGAAAGGCGCCGATCGCTGCGATCTTGCCCTCAAGCTCCGCAAGCTTTGTTGTCACCGCATCGCCAGAGGCGGCAAGCCGCGCTGGCAAATTGGCCAGACGGTCCAGCGCCCCCGTCATGCCCTGCAGACCCGGCAGGTCACCGGGGTCGATCTTGGGCAGGGCCAGGTCGACCTGCGGTATGACATCTACGATCGTCGTCACCGCCTCTGCCTCGGCCGTGGCAAGAGCCGAGGCCCCCGCCGCCGCAATCCCGGCAACCCGCGCCTCGATCACCGCAAAGGCATTGCGAAGGGTGCTGTCATCAAGGGTCACAGGATCAACTCCAGCACGGGGCGCAACTTTGCGATGGCTTCCTGCACGTCCAGCACGGCCTTGGCCATGTCTACCAGGCGTTCCGTCTTTTCGGACACCAGCTTCTCCGCCTGGTCCATCATATCTTCAGCCGCATCAAAAAGACTGTCGATATTCTCCGCGACGCCGCCCAGATGTTCGCTCAGTTCCTCGGCGATCCGTTCGGCGAGGATGTCGTCCAGATTGCCGGCGGCGGCCTCTCGCGCGGCGTCGAAGGTGGCAATCGCGTCGGAAACCTTGGTCTCGACTTCAGAGGAAAGCTCTTCCCAGTCGGCAAGCGCACCGCTGATCCGGTCCGAGATCTGACCGGTAAGCGAAGCGGTTAGTGTGCCCGCACTTTCCACAAGTGCGGCCGCCTCTTCAGCAGCCAGGGCATCGACCTCATCCAGCGCCGAGGCGACTTCCTCCTCGACATCCGACAGCGCGGCTTCGGGGTCAAACCGGGTTTCGGCCACCTCGCGCGCGGCGGCAAGTTTTGCCCCCAGTTCGGCAAACAGCCTGTCGGCGAAATCGGAATAGGTTTCGGGCGTGGGTGGCTCTGTTTCTTCGACCAGAATGGCCGCCAGCTTCAGCTGCGCCGACAGGGTCTGCAATCGGTCGAGTGCCGCCGCCGCGTCGTCGATCCGCGACCCCAGTCCGCCAATGATGTCGTCGATCCCGTCGAGGACCTCCGAAAGCTTGCCCCAAAGGGCCTCAAGATCGTTTGCGTCGCTCATGCCGTCGACACCTTCATCGAATTTCCGACTGCAGTCAGAAAGGCCTCCATGTCATGCATGTCCGGCGGCAGACGTCGCTTCAGCCGCTCGACGAGTTCATCGGGCGGCGCATTCTTCAACGCTTTGGCAGCGCCACTGAAGCGGACAATGCTGTTCCTCGCCTCGATCATGGCTTGGCTCTCGATGTCCAGCGCTAGCCCAAGACCATCTCCCTGTCGCAGGCGTGTATTCAGATCCTCATGGTAGGTTTCGCTCGGTCCGCCGTTGCAAGACAATTCCGCCAACAATCCGGGCAAATCGCGCTGCTCGACCCTGTCCTTACTCAGGGTCGCATCATAATACATCCCGTTGACCAGAATGTTGGCGATGTAGACCCTCGGGTCGGAGCCGCGCTTCTTTACGTTGGACAAGGGTGAACCGGTTTCTTGATCTTTGACGGCGATACGGCGCCCGGAGTCGTCGCGCAGGTCCAGAAAGACACGACCAAAGCGATCGGCCTCAAGCAGCAGCCGAAGCCCGCCTCGCGGATCGACACGCGCAAACTCTGCATTCGGGATATGGCCCAGTTTCCAGCGGTTCAGATCTGCTTGCAGTTGTGCGGGCCCATCCTTCTCGGTGGACAGCCAAAGCGTGAATTCCGGTGCCCTGTTTTCCGCTGACTGCCGCGCGGACAGAAATAGATGCAGATCGTTCCCGCCCGCGCTGCCAAAAGGGATGCGTTCGTCGAGCTGGGCCGGAAGGTAATCCCCGAAGCTGAACACCTTTCGCGGAACGCCTACTGTCGTTTGCCCGTCTTCCGATACGCGAGGAAGTTCGAGCCGAAGGTTCCGTGCCGACCGTCTCTGTCCGAACGGCAGATACTGTTCCGGAACGCTTTGCGATTTGTCGGAGTTATGGCCCTCCCGTCCTTTCAAGCCTTCCGTCTCCAGGGGTTCAACAACCGCCTCCCCCCACCATTCCAGCCGCTCCAGCACCAGATGAAGCCAGGGTGGCAGCGGCCGCCGCGGAAGATTGCTGCCGGGTTCAAGTGGCAACCCGATGACGCGAAGCGTGATTTCCCACTGGCGACGGTTTCGCCGCTTGTTCAGCCTGTCTGCGACCTCCAGCATCAGCGCAGTGAGAAGGCAGTACTGTTTCTCGTCATAGACGCCTTTGCCGTACCACGTGACCTCTCGCCAGTTCGTAGGAGACACGGATTGCTTACCCTCCCGGTCGACGATCCAGACCGTTTCCTCAAGTAGCGGATGGTCTGCGGGCGGATACCAGCCGCGTGCGGCAATCTCCACTTCCTCAGTGACGCCGTCTTCGACGACAGTCGCACACAGCCGCGGGCCGCTCGTCTCATTGACGAACCTGAGTGTCACCATGGCCGTCATGCGCTTTGCCCCAACATCAATTTGCCTCTCAACAGGCGCAGCACGTTGGCGCGGTTGGCATTGACGGTCTTATCCGCAGACCGGACCAGTGGCTCCAGCCGCTTGATTTCATCCTCGATCCGGCGCAGGCGCGGGGGGATCGTATTCAGATGGGCGCGGTCGTGGCGCTGGATCTCGGTCAGCATCTGGGCGTGAAAGGCGGCAAGGTCGTCTTCGAGCACGGCAAGAAAGGCCAGCCGCGCCTGGGCAATCTGCTTGGCGGCGGCGTCTTCGATCGCGCGAAGGGTATCGTCGCGCAGCTTGTCGAGCTTTTCGGATTGCTGGAAGCGCAGTTCCAGAAATCCGTTCCAGACAAGGACTAGGGTGGCGGCAATCGCGGCTGACCAAATGACCCCAGTATTGCTCAAGGGAATGTCAGTCCACGGAATCTGAAACCTTCCGAGCCAATCTTTCATCATGACAATCGGGTCTGCTATTTGGTTAGGGCCCAAACCCCGCGCCAAGTACACCGAGCCGATGAATGCACCGACGAAAATGCCGAACTTCGTTGCCTGCCTGAGCAGCGTCCGGATTGATTTCGACAGAACATCGAAATTCAGGATATGCGGCACGTTGCCAATCACCGGCCAGCCATGCCGGGGCACTGCATCGCGCAGGCGGGTGTCCGCCACGATCGACAATGCCTTGGCCGCAGCAATGCCATCGGGCCGCCGCATCGCTTCGGGCAGTTCGGGCAGGTTTTGGGGGTCGGAATCGGGGGTCGCACGCTGGCGGATAAGCATTTCGCGCGCCTCGCCTCTCAGTGCCAGCGAAAAATAGACATCGCACAGGGCCCCGGTCGCGGCGATCTGTTCCTTGCAATAGATCGTGATCGCCTGGCTCAGAACTTCCTTTGCGCGATCATTGGCCGTAATCTCGATTCGCTTATTTAGGAGCCGCGGGATGACGGTCTGCGCCTGACGTTCGGAAACGACCCAGTTGTCCTGGTCATATTTCTCCTTGTAACCGGCATCCGGCTGCATTGACCAACGTGTCCGTAAATGGCTCCAGAACGGGAAATGCTGTTTCCAGGATTCGCCTTTCCGCGACCCGCGCGAGTTCGGCCTGCCGTCTGTTCCCGGATAGGCCCCGCCCCGCACGTCACGGGTCAGGCTTTCAAAACCGAAATCGGCAATCCGGACTAGGTCGGCCCTTGCCTGCTGGACCAGCGCCGTCAGCTGAGTGACCATATCTCCGCCACCCCGGGCACGGGCGAGCTCCAGCTGCTGATGCAGGACCTCGCGCGCACCGCGATAGGCGGTCAGTTTGGCTTCAAGGCGCTGTGGATCATTCTCTCCGATGCCCGCGAGCGCCGCGTTTTCAGAAAGACCAAGAAGGGTTTCGGGGGGAAGGCGCTTGATCTGCCACAGCAGAGGTCGCGACACGGTCATCGGCAGAAGGAGCGGCTCCGGCCCCAGCTGGTCCAGCAACGCCGGGTGCAGATCGGCGGCACTCTTGCCCCTTGGCAAGACCAGGCGCATTTCTGGCGCACCCTGACCCTTTAGTAATTGCAGGGCGCCCAAATAGGCCTCGCGCTTTTGACGTGCCTCTTTCTGGGCGGCCTCGGAAAGTCCATCGCCCCCGACAAAGGCCCATTTCTCGGTCAGATCGAGAATGACCGCCCGGGGCGCGACTTCCGGTCCCGGTGTCGTCCCGGTCGGTTCAACAATGGAAGCGCCTGCGCCACGGCGGCGCTGTTCGAATGTGACATCGGCCGCCCTGACCCCTTCGAGGACCTTTTCCAGATCGCGGGACGGACGGCCAAAACCTGTGGTCAGAATATCGACGAGCGGCTGTTCCGTTGTGTCCTGCTGATCTGTGGTGTCACGCAGGCGCCACCACCAGAAGTCCGGCCGCCGTTCCGGGTCAACGTCGACAAAGCTGATGTCGGCGCCGGGAAATTGCCTGTCGAGCACCGGCAACAGTTGATGGGCAACATCCTCCACCGTTTTGTTTGCGGTCCGACAAGCTACAACCACCAGGGGCGTCCATGCCGGCGGCGCATTAGCGAGGCGGGTGCGGAGCGTTTCGGCATCGATATCCGTTTCATGGGTAAGGATGACGGACACTAACGGATATCCCCCCTCTGCCAATCCCCGGGGGGCATCGTCGAAACCGTGGATCTTCGAAGCGTCGTCGAGATGAGCAAGGATCTTCAGTCGACCGTGAAACGCGCGGTCTTCCAGGGCCGTCACGATTTCGTTCGAGAAGCGGCCGGGACGCGCCAGCAGGGTCGCGAAGGGACGCCAGTCCCTGTCCTCCGCTTCGGCGCCCGCGGAAATGACTTGAACCATCGGATACTTCATGGCGGCCACTTCACTGAGTACATTGCGCTAGTCAGGCACAGACTGCCGAGAAGGCGGGACAGCGGGACCCTTGATGGCAGGCTCCGGATTGTCGTCACTAGCAGGATTGGCCTTGGATTCTTGATCCGGCTTCGACTCCGCCGGCGGGAGATCCGAAACCGATTGTGCCGACGACCCCGAGCCACCCTTGTCGTTGGCGGAGTCGCGCCTTGCTTCGCGAGCTTCGGGTGCGATGATGTTTTCCGGTGCGAGGACGGCTCTCGCCCTCGCTTCCTTTTCCCAGCGCCGGCGCTCGTCCTCCAGTGCGTCGGGTGCCAACCGTTCAAGCACCCGGCGCAGTTCGTCGACACGCTGTTCAAGCTCGCTGGCGAGAATGCGGAATTGCCCGGTGACCTCGCGCGCACCCGCGGACAGGCTTTGGGCGACATCCTTCCCCTGTCTGCCCAGTTCGTGCGCCGCACCGGCCGCGGCGGTCTGAAGGTTCACCGATGACCGGTCCAGCACATCTGCAAAGCCTGAACTGGCCGCCTTCAGCGCCCTTTGCAAGTCCGCAGACGCTGATTCGGCTGCCTTCGAAATGGCGGTCACCGCCGTCTGAAGTGCTCTGCTTGCCACGGCATCGCTTTCCTGCCGCGCGCTTGTGGTGGCGGCGGTCTGCCGCTCTGCCTCGGCCGAGATCCTTGCGACCAATTCGGTGATCTGTATTTCGAGCCGATCGAGAACGCCAGTTGCCGAAGCCTGCGCAGATGCCGCCGTCTGTGACAAAGAGATAGCAAAAGTGTCAGACACAGCCCGGACGGCCTCGGTTCCGGCGTCAATCCTGCGCCCCGCCTCGGCGCCGATTTCCGCCCCGGCGCGCTGCATTGCCTCGACAGAAGTGGTGGCATCCTGCGCCGTCTCGGACAACTTGGTAGCGGCCGTCGTCAGTGCCGCCGTTCCCGCAACCAGTTCATCGACGCGCGAACGGAAATCGACAAGCAGCCTGTCCATTCCAGCCTGCGTATCGGCAAGCGAACTGAGCAGGGCAAAGCTGCCGGCGCTGTAGGTGACGACGGTCAGATTGGCTAGGTTCTCAATCTCGGTCTCGAGGTCGATAAATGCCCTTTCCGCCCGGCGCAGGCTTGACCCCGAGACAAGCTGGATCAGAACCGACCCAAGCAACCCGATGATCGTAAAAAGGAACTTGAAGGCGACCGTGCCAGTTACAGCGCGAGTGGGATCTGTCTGGCTTTGCACGAGCGCAAAGAGCACAAATCCGACAGATAGGGCCAGACCCGTCTGCACGATCAGGCGGCTGGCCGCCAGAGCGCGTGGCAGGGCTATCAGACGCTCCGGTAGGGATGCAGAGAATACGTCGGTCAGTCTGACATGCGCAATCGTACGCCCATCGGGACCGAGAGAGAAATCATCCTGGTACCGCACTAAACCCGCCCGGATTTCGGACAGGGCAAAATTAAGATCGTGATTGCGCCGCGACGGCAGGCGCTTGACAGTCTCGTCGATGAAATTCACTGCTAGACGGCGATCGGCAAGACTTCTCGCAATCTGAGGGGCACTTTCCCGTAGGGCGGCGATGGCTTGCAACCCGACCCTAGCCCTCTTCCTTACCGAGAGCAGGATACCAACGATGACAAGCAGAAAAAGCCCCGCCGCGGCAGACACCCAAGCCTGATCAGGGTGCACGAGAAACTGAGCTAATTCCCAAAGATATTCTGGCACGACCCCTGCCCCCACCATCCCTCCTGTCGCTCA
>CAYVJO010000052.1:0-10978 GCA_964451735.1 uncultured Hyphomicrobiaceae bacterium
CCACTGGACGTTCAGAGCCAGCGCGAGTAAGGCGGAAAGCACGACGAAAGTGAGAATCGATATGAGATAGGCGGTCATCGTTTGATCTTCGCTTGGCCGAAAACGCCATGCGGCCTCAGAAATAACATCAGTACGAGAATGAAGAAGCTCACGCCCTGCCGGTAGGTCGTGGGAAGTGCCAGCGTCGATAGCTCCTCGACAAGGCCGATCAGGAGGCCTCCGAAAACGGCCCCGAGTGGACTGCCAATGCCGCCGACGATCGTGGCTGCAAAGACGCTCACAAGATAGTTCGTCCCGATAAGCGGCTCGACCGTTGCATCCATGGCGATCAGTGCGCCGGCAAGTGCGGCGAGCGTTCCCGAGATTGCCCATGTCCAGTCAATGATGCTACGCCGATTCACTCCACGCACCTCGGCGAGCGCAGGGTTGTCGGAGACCGCGCGCATTGCGCGCCCGAGCGGTGTCTTCTTCAACATGATCGCAATGGCGGCAAACGCTGTAAGCGCGACGACGATGATGATTAACTGCTCGTTGTTGAGACGTAGGTCATTCCAAATTATTGGCCGCGCCACGACGATGTCGAGCGTGCGAACGTCGGCTCCGTAGATGAGCCGAATGATATTTTCGAGCGCGAACGCGACCCCCATGGATCCGACAAGTAGCGTAATGTGGTCCGCCTTTCCGAGCGGTCGGTACACAAGGCGCTCGATAACGACCGCAAGCATCGAAAGGGAGAGGCCCGACAGCGCCACCGAGACGAGAACATGCAAGCCAAGATCGACGTTATAGAAATACGCGAAATAAGCGCCGGAGGTTATGAGAGCGCCGATGGAAAAATTGGCGAAGTTCAGGACGCCATAGGTCAGTGAGAGGGCGATCGCGGGAAGCGCGATCAGAAGCCCGCCGATGAAGCCGTTAAGCAGCGCTTGCATCATTACCCTGCTCCTGACTTGTAGCGATCGTTTGTTTGGCCGCGCGCCCGTGAAAGAATAGCGAGCGCACTTCTGGATTTTCGAGGAATGTTGCGGCTGGCCATTTCCCGCGAACCTGACCGCGAACAAGCAGTACGACCTCATCAGATACACACAGCGCCTCAGTGACGTTTTGCTCGATCATGAGCACGGATACGCCGGCCTGGTTTACAGCGCGAACCGCGTCGAGCATGCTGCGGACATAACGCGGCGCCAGGCCGGCGGAAGGCTCGTCGAGGATGAGCGCCGAAGGCGAGGGCATGAGCGCGCAAGCAAGGGCAAGCATTTGACGCTGCCCTCCGCTCAATGTGCCTGCAATATCATTGAAGCGTCCCGCAAGATCGGGAAACACGCTCAGAACGCGCTCTCTTGCCGCGCGCAGCTCAGCTGTTCCAGCCTGGCGCCGGATGAACTCGAAGCCAATTCGAAGATTTTCTTCGATCGACAGGTTCTTGAAGACATTGTGCTCTTGCGGCACATAGCCAACGCCAGCGGCTGCACGCTGTGCAGCAGTCAGTGCCGTGATGTCGCGCTCCCCCATGAAGATCCTGCCCGCGCTCAACCGCAGCAGGCCCGCGACAGCCTTGATGAGAGTCGATTTACCCGCACCGTTTGGCCCTACAATCGTAGTGATGCGGGAGGCCGCAGCGGTCAAAGTTACATCGCGAAAGATATCGTTGCCGTCATAGCACGCCGAAAGGCCAGCGAGGCGGATCTCCTCTCCCTGTACTCGGCTCATGACGCGCCTCCAAGGTAGGCTTCGACGACCTCGGGATTGGCAGTAATCTCGTCGAATGTTCCCTCGGCCAGAAGCCGCCCGGCGGCCATGACGTAAACACGCTCGCACAGAGCCGACACGACATCGAGATCATGCTCCACGATCAGAACAGCCGTGCCGCCATTTACGAGTGACTGGATGGCTTCGATGAGGATGCCCTCCATCGCAGGCGCCACCCCAGCGGCCGGTTCATCCAGGAGTATGATCTTGGGTTCGGTCATCAGCGCGCGACCGAACTCAAGGAGCTTTTTCTGGCCGCCGGACAACGTGCTCGCCTGTTCGTCAGCAAGGCGCCAAAGATCTAGGCGCTCAAGCACGTCGCGCGCTCGCTCTACACTGGCCCGCTCATGCTCGCGCACCAGCCAGGGCCGAAACAGAACATTGGTGAGCCGTTCGCCCGCATGCCCGATCCGTGCAACGAGAAGATTTTCCATAACAGTCAGGGCCCCGAGATCGCGACAGATCTGGAATGTCCGCGTAAGCCCGGCCAAAGCGAGCTTGTGAGGTGGGAGGGCCGTCACGTCACTTCCGGCCAGAACAATCCTGCCGCTGTCTGGCTGTTCGACGCCTGAAAGCAGATTGAGCATCGTCGTTTTGCCGGCGCCATTGGGTCCGATGAGGCCGAAAATTGCGCCCGGCTTCAATGCTAGGCTCATGTCATCAACGGCTCGCAATCCACCGTAGGATTTTGAAAGATGCCTGGCCGACAAAGCGTCGGCTCCTTCGACAGTGGCCAGAGCGATATTCTGCTCGGGTTGGACCCCCGCGAAGCCCAGCGGGGCGTTGGTCGCAACAAGGTCGGAGGTCAGGCTCATTTCCTATTTTCCGCAGCCCGATATACGTATGCATGACGGCGGCGAGGGCTACGCGCAAACAAGCCTGCATGGACTGAAAATCGCCGGAAGCTCTGGGCGTCAACATTGTCACTGCGCTTCTGCCACCAAAGGCCTGGCGACATATACTCGGCGGAGTGAATATGGAAACCGTTTGAGTGGACCAGCCTGTTCATCATGCAGCCTAGTAGTCAGTGCAACTGATATTTTAGTTCAATGCTAAATTTCTAAGTGTATGGCCGCAAAAGGCTAAAGAAAAAAAAGTAATAATCTTATCGAGATAGCTGGGGTTTCTCAGTTGGAGCGGCAGATAGTGACGAGGGCCGGTATCGCCTCCAATCCTGGTTGTATGCTGTTTTAGCATGCGGTCGTTTTCGCCTTGTTAAAGCTTACTTTTTCGCTTTAACGGCATGTATTATAATATCTATATTATCTAAAATTCGTAGTCTCTCTCATGTGAAGTGGCAATACTATAGTGCCAAACAATGCGGTTTTGACTATACGTCTCGGCATTACTTAAACGCTGCGGTAACGGCTGGTTTGATTTATTCATTTCGGCTTATTTTGTTTGGTTCGCAATAGCGTTGAGCCGATAAGTCAGGCCTTTCGCAAACTCAATACTCTGGTTTTGAACGTTATTCTAGTAGAGCACATGTTGAATAAATTGCGAACCAGTCCAAGCCGCTCCAGCGTCTTGAAGACTGTTATGACAGGAGCCATGACTTTCGCAGTAGCCGCGGGTGCTCTCGTTGCGCACGCTTCTGCCGAACCGCTTGCGGAGATCAACCTTCAGCTTACGCCATGGACGTCCGTCGCCCGTGAGAAGGGCTTTTTGAAGGAAGTTTTCGATGAGATTGGAGTGACCAAGATCAATCTCATCGCGACTGGAATGACAGAGCTTATTGGCGCTGAATCCGCTGCGGTAAAAGGCGGTGCCCTCGCCATCGCACAGCGCATGATCTACCCAGCGACCGTACATCGCGCTAACGGTCTCGATGGCGTAATTATCTGGGTATCGGAGCCTTCAAATCGATATCGCGCTCCGATTTTGGCGGCCGCAAACAACGACTCGATCAATTCGATCGAGGATCTCGACGGCAAGAGGTTCGGGTCGAGCCGCATCAGCTGCTACTGGTCGTCACCGTTCGAGGCCACCAAGAAAGCCGGTCTGCCATTCGACACGCGCGAAAAGGAAGGACGGATCCGTTATACATCGATCGACAACACGGCTGTCGCTATCTCTGCCATTATTTCCGGAGCCTCCGACGCCACGACGTTCCATCTTGCTGCCGGACCAGCCGCAACAGGCGGTTGGCTGTCGGGCAAGCTGAGGATCGTTGGCCGCTCGCCGGATGACGGTATCTACGTCAACAATGCCGGCCGCGTGACCTATTTCGCTCGCCGCGACTTCGTTAACAAACACCCCGAAGTTGTGAAAGCGTTCCTTGCGGCACGCGAGCGCACGAGAGAGTGGGCCTACGATAATGTCGATGAGGCTGCTGAGATTGTGTCCAGGGAAACCCGCGTACCGATCGAGGTCGCCAAGTTCCAGATCACGCATACGGGTCAGTGGGAGTTCATGGCCGGCGAGCCAAATGCTGATCGTGCGCGCAATGCAATCCGCACCTTCCAATCTTGGTATATCGAGAATGGCGATGACATCCTCAAAGAGCGCAATCTGACAGATGATCAGATTAATGCTTTCGTCGATGGTCGTTTCTTCGTTGGTGGCAGCCACTCTATCTACAATTGACGCCTAATGACTGGGCAGCCGGAGCTCATCTGGCAGCCCAGTCAGTTTGTCGTGAACTCATGAAAGATCAGCCAATATGAGCGATACCGTCAGCGTCATAGGCGCCGCGCCTGAGCGTAGCGATAGCGATATACGAACCTCTTGGGTCAGAGCGCTCCTCAATGGACGCAACCTGATCGGTTTTCTCCTGCCCGGTCTGGTGTTGGTCCTCTGGCAAGTCGCAAGCACCCGCGGCTGGATCGATGCAGTATTCCTGCCACCGCCGATCACAGTCGTCTTCGCCTTCTGGAAGATGTTGACACAACAGAATTTGGCGCTGGATGTGCTGTCGAGCGTCACGATCGTGGGGCAGGCATTTATTTACGGCTCACTTGCAGCCGTTGCGCTTGGGATCGCTGCCGGTCTGTCGCGAAACGTCGAGCAATTCTTCGGGCCGACTTTCGATACGCTACGCCACATTCCAGGCATCGCTTGGTTTCCACTTATCGTTCTCTGGCTTGGTCTCGGCGCTCCGGCAAAGATCCTCGTCATCGCGAAATCCGTGTTCTTTCCTGTCTTCTTGAATACGCTCCAAGGAATACGCAGTGTCGATAGGAGTTACATCGAACTCGCTGATGTTCTGACGCTGACGCGGCGTCAACTTGTGTACAAGGTCATCCTTCCGGCAGCGACGCCCTCGATCATGGTTTCGCTTCGTTATGCCGCCGGTCTCGCTTGGGCGCTCGTCGTCGTGGCCGAGGGCTTGAGCGGCCTAGAAGGATTGGGCTTCCTCATTTTTCGCGCCCAGGGCCTCCTTCTGACCGATCAGCTCATCGTCTGCATGATTTTGATTGGCGTTATCGGCTTCATAATCGACCGACTGATGTACGCTCTTCAGCGCCGCGTACTGCGCTGGAAGCAGGGCTTCGACGGCTGAGCGGACAGAGCCCTGTTCTGATAAACTCAGAACAGGGCTCTAACTAACTGTTTTGGCGTGATCTTTTCGCAAAACTGGTTTCCACATTTGCAGATTACGCTCTAGGCGATGTCTCAACATGATTTAAAGAAGGACAGGGCAATGGCTGAACCAGGACATCTCGAAATCCAAAATGTTTCAAAGACCTACGACGTTCCAGGCCGCCGCCCCGTCCACGTGCTCTCGAACGTCAGCTTGGATGTCAAACCGGGCGCGTTTGTATCGATCGTGGGACCAAGCGGTTGCGGCAAGTCGACCCTGCTGCGCCTCGTCATCGGCCTCGACAACAACTATGGCGGCGATATCCTGATCAACGATGTGCGCATATCAGGCTCGTCATTATCGCGCGGCATCGTGTTTCAGGATCATCGCCTCCTGCCATGGCTCACTTTGGAAAAGAATATTGGCCTCAGCCTTGAGAATTCGGGTTGGAATGCTGCGGACAAGGCTGCGGCTGTTAGAGACCACATAGCGCTCGTCGGCCTCAAAGGCTTCGAGCAGGCTTTTCCTCATCAATTATCCGGTGGCATGGCTCAGCGAGCGGCCATTGCAAGGGGGTTGGTCAACCGCCCCGAAATCCTGCTTCTCGACGAGCCGCTCGGTGCGCTCGACGCATTGACGAGGGTGCACCTTCAAGGTGAGCTACGCCGCATATGGGAGTCGGAAAGGATCACCATGATCCTCGTCACGCACGACGTGGACGAAGCGATCTTCCTTAGCGACAGAGTCGTAGTCATGGGCAGTAACCCGGGAAGGATCATCGAGGAGATCGATATCGATATCGATACGCCGCGCGATCGCGCAAGCTTTGCGTTTGCCGATCTCAAGCGCCGCATTCTGGCGGCCATGGGTGAGTACGGAGAAGAGTCCAAGGCTGCTTAGCCGTTTCCACGAACCAAGGGGGAGGGGGGAAATGATGCCAAGCATGAGACTCCTGCTATCGCCTAGGCGGAGCAGGGTAACATCGCCAGCGACGGAGGGTCATGGGACGCATATTCGAGCCGTGCTGTCATGCGTCCGGTCAGCGATCGTCGCCACGCTCATGGTCTCCGCCAATGCTGCTTACGCTGTCGATACGGCTCCAGACGTAACCGATCTCCCCGACCTGTCGGCGATCCGAGCCCAGATATACTCTGGCGAGTTTGAAAAGGCCACCGAGACACTTTTGGTGCTGACGCAGACCGTGCGGCACGCTGATCTCTATAATTTGCTTGGCTACACTCACCGCAAGCTCGGTCGCAATGCGGAATCGGCCAGGTGGTACAGGGAAGCTCTGTATTTCGATCCGACACACCGGCCCGCGCTCGAATATCAAGGTGAACTCTTCATATCCCTTGGCGATTTAGAGAGCGCTGAGAAGAACCTGGAACTATTGAGACTTCTTTGCCACCCGACGGGATGCGAGGAGCACACCAAGCTCAAAGATGCCTTGGCGAAGGCTGGCGTAGTTCCAAAATCGTGATTGGATATAGCGCTCATGAAGCACCAGCTATTTTCTCATTTGCTTATCGGCGTAGCCATACTGCTGAGCAGTCTTGCTGGGGCGATGACCGTTGTGCTGTTCAGCGCGGTGCGTGATGACACGTCCTCCGCGTCTCTCGCATTACAGGCAACCGCTGGCGTGCTCATAACCAGCCATCCTCTCAAGATCGGCCTCGCATACATTCCTCCAGACAAGGACCCGGGTGATCGTATATATGTCGAAGAGGGGTTTGAGGCCCAACTGGCCCAGGAAATCGGAGACCGGTTAGGCGCGTCCATAGAACTCGTTCCGGTGCAGGCCTCTCAATACGAATCAGCGCTAAGCGATGGGCGCATCGATGCAGTGATCGCGCGGCTCCATGACAACGATCCGCTCCATCGAACCGCCCGGGTTATGCGAACCGGATATGCTTCCGGGTTGAGCCCTGTCGCGCGCTCGGACCGTCCGCTCAAATCATGGAAAGATCTTGCTGGGCAGATTGTATGCATTACCGAAGCGAATGATCCGGCGCGCCGGATTGCTGAGTCAGTCGGCTCAACAGTTCAGACATTGCGCGCGCCCGCGCAGGCGCTCATGCTGGTGCGGACCGGTGAGTGCGATGCGGCAATTCATGACCAGGCCGTGCTGAATATTTTGTTCGCAAAGCTCTCTTGGCACAAATTCTCGGCGACGCTTCCGCCCGTAGAGACCACATCACTCGTCGTGGCAGTTGCTGCGCACCGAGAAGCACTTGCACAAGAATTGTCGCGCGCAATCTCCGATATAAGCTCCCAGGACATTTGGCAGAAACGCCGAGAGCGTTGGGCGTCGTTGGTCGCGTTTGAAGTCTACCGCGACCAGGTCGCCGTCGACTGCCATTGAGCAAGAGCGCCTGATGACCGCGCGCTGCAATTCCATAAGTGTGCTCGCTGTCGCGCTGCTCGTAATCTCGGCCGGAATAGGGCCTTCCCGGAGCTTGCCCTTCGTTGAACCGTCTGGAGTTTTTTCCGATCCGATGGAAGTGGATCGGGCTCCTAGTTCTCTGTCTTATTTCAATGTTTCGCGCTCAACTGGTATCGGCATGAGCGGAAATTGCTTAAGCAAGGGGAGCACTCTCAGGCAGCGCTACTCGTGCGCGATCGCGCAATGGCCGGCTGCCGTGATTGATCCCGAAGTGACATTCATCGAGTTTGAAGCTGCGTTACCGCGAGCAATGGATGAGACCGATCAGCTATGGGCAGCCTTGGGCGCGCGCCTTTTCCACGACCCGATCCTGTCAGTTGCCCGCGATATCTCCTGCGCCTCATGCCACCAGCCCGAAAGCGGATGGAGCATGAGGACACCCGTCGCAACGGGCCATGCCGGACGACGGGGCAGGCGCAATCCTCCATCGCTTTACAGTGCGGCCAGACAGAGGCTCATGGGCTGGACGGGGCGAGACATAACCATTGCGCAGCAATCTCTGCGGCCTCTGATCCTCGACGATGAAATGGGCAACCCGAACCTGTCGTCCGTACTGCGGCGTCTGCAATTGAATGAACTGTACGGCGCACAATTCGCAGCGCTCAATGGAGGCGAGCCGATTGCAGCAACTGACCTCGGCCGGGCTCTGGCCACCTTTCAGCAAGGGCTCGATATCCCCACACGCTTCGATCGGTTCCTCGGCGGCAATCGCGATGCGCTGTCCGATCAGGAAATCCTTGGCCTTCATCTTTTCCGTACCAAGGCCCGATGCGCCAACTGTCATATGGGTCCTTTTTTGACGGATGGCCGCTTTCACAATCTACGGATTTCGTTTTTCGGCGAAAAAAGTCAGGATCTCGGCCGGTATGAGGACACTCGGAGACCCGAGGACGCTGGCCGATTTAAAACGCCCAGCCTACGTCATCTGTCCAAGACGGCGCCCTACATGCACAATGGCCTGTTCGAGACGCTAGAGGGTGTGATCAACCTTTACGATCGCGGTGGCGGCGAGGTTTGGGCTCGCAACAGCGTGGAAGCTACGCACCCAATCTATCCGTTTGCAGCGCGCCTCTCGCCTCACATCCGCCCTCTCGAACTCACTATTGACGAGAAGGCCGCACTTTTAGCCTTTCTCAAGTCGCTCTGAGCAAGTTATGCGAATTTCTTATCGTGAAAGCCGGGAGGATTTCCCACTTTTGCAAAGAGATTACGCCAAAGAATAAAAGTTAGAACGTGATCCGCAAATTGGATACCGGTTTTTCTGAAAATCGTGCGTTAACAAGTAGATATAGATCAGGATCCTTTCCGTTCGAAAGAATATTGAACTAACGTAAAAGTCCGTCCAGAACGCTTGGGCGGTGGGGTTTTTCCTCCGGCTTGGTCTGCACCGAAGAGCTTTTTTCGGACGATTCGGGCGGCTCCAACGCACCACGCTTACCGCAAGCGGCCAAGGCCATGATGGCGCAAGTAAGAACAGCTGCAAATTTCAAGCGACGCTTCATAAATTCCCCCGTCTCGCCTTCGATGCAGGTATTTAAAAGGCGAAATTCGTCCTTTTTTTAGCGCGATTACAACTATTCTACCAGCCGTTTCAACCAGATCCGCGCCGACTCAGAGACATTTTCGGGCGATGTGCCCCCAAAGCTGCGTCTGCTGGCCACCGAATTTTCAACGCTGAGAACAGAAAATACGGCCTTGGTGATGCGAGGCTCGACGCTTTGCATATCCGCAAGGCCAAGCGCATCGAGCCCGATGCCCTTACCCTCGGCGATCTTGACGATCTGCCCGGTCAGGTGATGCGCCTGGCGGAAAGGGAGCTTCAGTTCACGAACCAGCCAGTCTGCAAGATCGGTCGCCGTGGAATAGCCGCGCCCGGCGGCGGTCTTCATACGTTGCGTGTCCGGCTCCAGATCAACGACCATCCCGGTCATGGCCGCGATCATCAGCGACAGCGTGGCGAGCGCGTCGAAAGTCTGCTCCTTATCTTCCTGCATGTCCTTGGAATAGGCGAGCGGCAAGCCTTTCATGACGATGATCATAGCGTTGAACGCGCCTGCGATCCGGCCCGCCTTGGCTCTGACAAGCTCCGCGGCGTCAGGATTGCGTTTCTGCGGCATGATTGAAGAGCCGGTCGTGAATTTATCGCTTAGCTTGACAAAGCCGAAATCCGCGGAACACCAGATCACGATCTCTTCGGCCAGACGTGACAGGTGCGTAGCGCAGATGGAGCAAGAGGCCAGAACTTCGAGCACGAAATCCCGCGCCGATACGGCGTCGAGGGAGTTGGCCATGGGACCGTCGAAACCCAGCTCCCGAGCCGTCATGTCGCGATCGATCGGAAAGGAGGTGCCGGCAAGCGCGGCCGCTCCTAGAGGCGAGCTGTTGAGACGGGCGCGCGCATCGCTCAGCCTCCCCCTGTCGCGGGCGAGCATCTCGACATAGGCAAGGCAATGATGGCCGAAAGTTATGGGCTGGGCCGTCTGCAAATGTGTGTAGCCGGGCATGACTGTTGCGGCATGAAGCTCGGCTTTTGCTGCAAGCGCGGCTTGAAGTCCCTTTAGCTGCGAGTCGAGATGATCGATACTGTCCCTGACATAAAGCCGCAGATCGGTCGCAACCTGATCGTTCCGTGAGCGCGCTGTGTGAAGACGCCGGGCCGCCTCGCCGATCCGCTCTTTCAGACGCGCCTCGATATTGAGATGAATGTCCTCAAGGCTTCTCGAAAACACGAACGCGCCGGCCTCGATCTCAGCTTTGATGGCGCTCAGTCCTGCCGCGATGGTGGTGGCGTCGGCTTCCTGAATGATCCCCTGCCGTGCAAGCATATTGGCATGAGCGATCGAACCTCTTATGTCTTGTGCATAGAGGCGACGGTCAAAGTCGATGGAGGCATTGATCTCCTCCATGATTTCGGCGGGGCCGGATGCGAAACGGCCACCCCACATTTTATTTGTCATAACGGCAACTTCAGCGATTTAGCGATGACCGGAAACGATAGAACCCAAAACGAGCCCGTCAGGGCACTCTCAATCAGTAAAGGTCTTCTGTATAGCCTTGTGGTGTGCCTTGCCGCAATCGCTGGTTTCTTATCCATCGTTGTCGCAGACCGTTTCGGAGCATCGAATTCAACCCATATCGAGCGCATCAACACAAACACGGCTACGGCTCCTGCGAGCCTGTCCGGCTCAAGCGGGATGGAAAAACTCGTCCGCTCGGATCCTGCCAAACCGCTTCCGCCTTTCACCTTTGCCGATGAAAAGGGA
>CAYVJO010000053.1:0-3181 GCA_964451735.1 uncultured Hyphomicrobiaceae bacterium
AGTGAAGCGCTGGAAGGTCGGCGGTGAGGTTGTCATCCATTGCAACCAGGATGACGGGGACGACGAGGAGTGCAATGGCGGCGACCCTATGTTCTCACCGAGCCAACGCATCTGGGGCTACGAAACGCCGGACGGCTCATTCGCGCAGTTCTGCCGCGTCCAGGACCGCCAGCTCATGGAGCGGCCGAAACATCTGACCTGGGAAGAGAGCGCCTGCTACACCCTTACGCTTGCCACCGCCTACAGAATGTTATTCGGCCACCGTCCGCATGTTTTGCGGCCTGGCCATAATGTTCTTGTCTGGGGCGCGTCGGGGGGGCTGGGCTCATATGCGATCCAGCTCATCGCCACTGCGGGTGCGAACGCCATCGGCGTCATCTCCGACGACACGAAACGCGATTTTGTCCTCCAACTCGGCGCCAAAGGCGTCATCAACCGCAAAAACTTCAATTGCTGGGGCCAGCTTCCCAAAGTTGGAACGCTCGAATATGACGCTTGGTTCACGGAGGTTCGAAAGTTCGGCAAGGCCATCTGGGACCATACAGGCAAGGGCAACAATGTCGATTTCGTCTTCGAACATCCCGGCGAGTCAACCTTTCCGGTGTCCGTCTTCGTCGTGAAGCGAGGCGGAATGGTGGTGATCTGCGCGGGGACGACCGGCTATAATCTGACGATGGACGCGCGGTATCTCTGGATGCATCAAAAGCGCGTCCAAGGCTCGCATTTCGCCAATCTGCTGCAAGCGAGCCAGGCGAACCGCCTCATGATCGAACGCCGCATTGATCCTTGTATGTCGGAGGTCTTCCCATGGGCCGATATTCCAAAAGCGCATATGCGGATGTGGAAGAATGAACACCTGCCCGGAAACATGGCTGTTACGGTCAGCGCGCCAGTGACAGGTTTGCGGACGTTCGAGGACGTTCTGGAAGCGAGTCAGAAGCGGTTTGGGTGAGAGGCTCATCGCGTAAAATGACCGAAATCGGTCTGACGAGTTCTCGTCTTTGGGGCGATTTCGCCTCACATGTGGAACATTTGTTTTTTCGATGCTCCGGTCTCGCCTTTCGGCTAGCCCCTCAGCCGAGTTCGATTAAACTGTGGCCTGAGATTCTCTCCTGCAAATAGAAGGATTGGGGGCACAGATGGACGAAGGCCGCGCTGACATTCTGGCTGACATAGAGGCTCTGCGGGCGAAAGCCGCCGCGCAGCTGACTGGCAGTGAATATGATTTGGTTATTCGGCAGCTCGACGCGCTCGCCGGCAGCCCCGACTTCAACAGCGCTCTTGCCCGGTTGCTTATTGCTACGATCGAGGCGCACCTCGGAGCCGATACGCCTCAAGCCGTAGCGCCAGACCTGGTAGCGGGCGAGCTGGATGAGAACGCCGAAGATGCGGAAGCGCAGGCCGCCGCGTCCATCTCCGCTAGCTCGCAAGGCGATCCGGAGATACCCGCTCCAAGCGATACGCCCGCAGAACCCGAGGCACCCTCGCCGGAAGCCCCCGTTATCCCGGACAGTCCCGCCGAACCCGACACGCCGTCATCCCCCTCAATCCCAACACCGGCTCCATCTCCGTCCGAGCCTTCCGCACCGCCTGAAGCACTAAGTTATAATGGAAGCGCCGGAGAGCAAATTATCACGCCGATTGCGGGTTCGTTCGGCGCGCCTCAGTCTACCGTGGCGATAAGCCTTGCCCATGTCGAGCTTGAAGCCGAAACGGAAGCCGAGGAAACGGTCGTTGCGGTGCCCACGCCCGAGACGCAGACAGTGCCCGAAGCCGATGCTCCGGCTTACGAACCCTCCGGCCTCGCCGTGGCAGCGGACGCAGCGCGGGCCTTGATCAACCAGCATCTGACTGGCAACGCCCATTACACAGCTGCCAACATACTGGCTGAGCTGCGCGATCTTCCTCAGATAGGGGGAACGGCGGAGACGGTTTCGCAGCCTGGCGATCTTGCCGAAGCGCTTTCTCTTCTGCGTGAACAGGCCGCTGTAACGACAGGGTCTGCTCTGGAAAAGGCTGCTCAACTCATCGGATCGCTTGAGAGCATCGTGACGCCGCAACCCGAACCCGCCGCCGAGGTGATGACCGCTACTGAAGACCAGCATGAGGTGGAAACGGTTCCGGAAGCAGAAGCCCCAGTGGCAGAAGTCTCGATCGAAGCCGTAGCTGAAACGGAAGACGAATTCGTAACGGAAGAAAAAGAAGTTAATGACGTTACGGAAACGGAACCCGCAATCGTTGTGAAGACAGGGTCTCTTGAAGTGGTGGAAACCGCGCTGGTATCCGAAACACCCGTTCTGGAGGAAACGCTTCACGCCGCTCCTGAGACTGACGATCATCCGGCTCTGGAAGAAGCCGCTTCGCCTGCGCCGGGCGAACTTGCTGATGACCACGGAGAGCCCGCTCAGCCGGACGGCGCCGAAATCCCCGCTCCCGTCTCAGTGGCGTTGAGTGAAGCTCCCGACCCGGAACCAGAGCCGGGACCGAGAACAGGGTTCGACGATCTTGCGGAAGCTGCCTGGAGCCGCGTCAAGGACGTCGATAAGGCCGAACACTTCCAGAGGTCCGCCCTGAATGGCAGCGTCGCTGCCGAAACGGTAGCTGCGCCGGCTGCTTTGGCTCCAACCGAGTCTGAAGTTTCCCACGTATCGCTTGACGCGGGCGTATCTTCGATCGTGGATGAGATCGCGCCGTCCACGTCAGAGACGCTCACGCATGAAGCAGCGGATGAGGCTGAGGCCACGAACGATGGAGGGTGGGAAAGGCGAAGCTCGGAGCCCTGCTTTGCTGGCGACGTCACGCCGGACAGCGCAAGCATTGCCGCATCAAGCGGCGATCAACCGGCCGCTGAGACGCAAGCCGTCGAAGACGCCGAACCGGTTGGCGAAACTGCCGAATCGTCCGAAACGCCGGCCTTAGTAGCTGGTAAGGCAGAAACAACGCCTGTCCAGGAGGCATTAACCGAAACGTTGGCCGCCGAAACTGCTTCGGACGCGCAACCCGAGGCTCAACTTCCTGAATCGCCAGCCGAGGAAGTGCTAGTTGCGACCGAGGCGGAGGCGCTGCAAGCCGAGGCGGAAACGCAAGCTGAGGAACCTGCGGCGGAGAGTGTTGGCGAAACCCAAGCGCAAGCTGCGCCAGCCGCTCCGGTCGATGAGTCCGTAGCCGCGCCCCTCGCTGT
>CAYVJO010000053.1:3191-4486 GCA_964451735.1 uncultured Hyphomicrobiaceae bacterium
ACGTCCCCGGCCTTGCCCGCCCCGGCGATTGCCTCGCCGTGCTCGCCACCGACTGCCCGTGAGCCCGCCCGTGGGGGCTTTTTGGGTCGGCTGTTCGGTTTGCGGTCGGGTGAACAGCGATGAACCCTTAACTCAAGCATATGCCTGGAGCGAGGTTGACATGACATTGGCGGCTGAGACCGTTCATACGGATCAAAACAATGCGCTTGCCTCGCTTCCGGCCCAGGCAGCGCAAGCCGCGCTTGCGGCGGAAACAGTGCTCGAAAAGGCGCTCATTCAGGCGCGCGGGCTTATCGCCCCAGAAGGTCGCACCGACGCGGTAGCTCTAGACCGGGAGCAGCATCGCGCACACGGCCTTGCCTGGCTTGCGACTTATGTCGAAGCGTTGCGACAGCTCGCCGCCCATTCCGCGCGGCAGACCGAAGCCGGCCGGTTCAACGAAATCGACCAGTTGCTGACCCGGATCGCGCTTTCAGAGTATTGCGCGCAGATTGCAGGCGGCATTCCGATGAGTCAGACCGAGTTTATCCGCCTTGCCGAGTTGGGGCTGACGCCGGGTGATCAAGCCGCCTTTGTGCACGACGAAGCGGTTGGCGCGCTGCTCCATTCAGGCAACACGCCAGAGACGCGCGCTCGGCTGCTCGCTCTCATCGAAGCGGCGCAAGGCGCATCCACTTATGGCGATAGCGGACTCAACGAGACGCTTGAAACCATGCGTGAGGAAATGCGCCGTTTCTCCGAAGCGGAGATTGCGCCTCATGCGCAGGTCTGGCATCTGTCCAACAGCTACGTCCCGCTCGGGCTAATCGCGAAGATGAGCGAAATTGGAGTGTTCGGCCTAACTATACCGGAGGAATTCGGCGGACTTGGCCTTGGCAAGGAAGCGATGTGCCTTGTCTCGGAGGAATTGTCGCGCGGTTATATCGGGGTGGGCTCGCTCGGTACACGCTCAGAAATTGCGGCGGAATTGATTCTTTGCGGGGGCACGGAGGAGCAAAAGCGCCATTGGTTGCCGAAGATCGCTACCGGCGAGATTTTACCGACGGCGGTTTTCACAGAGCCCAACACCGGCTCCGATCTCGCCTCTTTGAAGACCCGCGCCGTGCGCGATGGCGACTTCTATCGCATCACCGGGCAAAAGACCTGGATCACCCATCCTGTCCGCGCCGATCTCATGACTATCCTCGCCCGTACCGATCCGAGCGAGCCGGGCTATAAGGGCTTGTCGATGTTTCTGGCCGAAAAGCCTCGTGGTACGGACGAAAATCCGTTTCCGGCAGAAGGCATGACCGGCG
>CAYVJO010000053.1:4496-8712 GCA_964451735.1 uncultured Hyphomicrobiaceae bacterium
TCGGCTATCGCGGCATGAAGGAATATGAGATCTCCTTCGACGGCTTTGCCGTGCCCGCCAACAACCTCCTTGGCGGCGAGGAAGGCCAGGGTTTCAAGCAGCTCATGCAGACTTTCGAGGCCGCGCGGATACAGACTGCGGCTCGCGCGGTCGGCGTCGCTCAGTCGGCGATGGACCTTGCCTTGCGTTACGCTTTTGAGCGTTCGCAATTCGGAAAACCGATCATCCGGTTTCCAAGGGTGGCCGACAAGATCGTCATGATGGCCGTGGAGATCATGATCGCGCGCCAGCTTACCTATTTCGCCTCGCGCGAGAAGGACGAAGGACGGCGTTGCGATCTGGAGGCCGGCATGGCCAAGCTGCTAGCCGCGCGCATTGCCTGGGCGGCGGCGGACAACGCTTTGCAGATTCACGGCGGAAATGGCTTCGCGCTGGAATACCCTGTCAGCCGGGTGCTGTGCGACGCGCGCATTCTCAGCATTTTTGAGGGTGCAGCGGAAATCCAGGCGCAAGTGATAGCACGCCGTCTGCTCGATACGCGGCGTTAGTTCGTTTTCCATAATCAGGGATGAAGAGTGTTTCGTCCTGGCTGAGCGCCATCCGCATGGCCGCTAAGCCAGCTTGAGCATTCTATTTCGATCCTGCGCCAAGAGTTGGCTTGCAACTTGCTGCGCTCTTTTGCAGGATGCCCTCGTATCAGGGTGGGGGGTATTGCCGACATGGAACCGGCTGGTTCTGGTCTTGCGTTGATCGTATGGCAGGGATGGAGCGTAACAGGGACTATCGCCGCCCTGTTAATACTCCTGGCCAACATTATTCTCTGGCTGTTGCCCTTTCCATCCGCTCCGATTGCCGAGCAACTCGCGAGTGCGCCAAATCGTGCCGATTTGCGCGCCCGGCTGGGAGGCGCACCGGTCTATATGCGTCTGACGATCGCCATTCGGCGACTTGGCGACTGGCTCCACAAATGGTTCGGCAGCCGTTGGAGCGGGCAGGCCTTCGAGCGCTGCGTCGCCATTGCGTTCGTTTTCCCCGTGGCCTTGTTCCTCGTGGCAAACATACTGACCGGGTATAAGAGCGGACAGATCACAATTGGCGAGGTGTTGCTTTTTCTGTTCGGAGTGATCACCGTATCGGTCGCCGTCACGGCGTTGTTCCGGCTGGGCTATTGGTTCGCGAGCCGCCTGTGGAGATCGATCGGCGGCGATAACGAGCTTGCCGAGATCATCGCCCGGGTTCTGCTCGGAGCGTTCGCTGTGGTCTTCGCCTTTGCCATCGCCTTTGCTGTTGCATCGAGCCTTGCGGGCAATGTATCCGATGTCGGGACGGTGGTTTTTGCAATCCTCGGCGGTTTTGCCTTTGCCATCGCTTTTGCCATAGCGTACGCCTTCGCAGGCGTTTGGGTGTTCGTGATTGCGCTCGGTCTCGTCACGCTGATCGCCCTGACCATGGCGAAGGACTTTGCGTTCTTCTTGCTGCTTTTTTTCGTGTTGCTGCCCGTTATAAACGCTTTGATGGATTGGATCTCATGGGCTGTTACGCGTTATAATATATCTATCATCGAAAATGCTCCGGCTGGAGCGTTAGGGCTCGTGTTCGTAGCAGGCATTCTGATCGCCGATATTGCGGCGGCCATGCTGTTCGTGGTTCTGCTGGCGGCTCTCCTGCCCATTGGTCTCGAACTCGTTGATACGCTTCTGTCGGTCTTCGGGCGGGAAAGTTTCGACTGGCGTGCGGCGGCGGCTCAGGCGGCGCGCTCGCCCTGGGATGAAGGTCTTTTCGTTACCGGGATGCTCCTGACGCCCCTCGTTCCAACATTGGCTGCGCTCACGATCGCCCTCGCCTCCCTCGCCACGCCCTTTACACTTGGCGCAAAGTCGGCTGTCCTGGCCATCCCCGCAGATGACGAATCCCCGATTGACGCTGGCGATACGTCAAATGTTACGAAAGCAGTTTATGTGACAAGGGGCTGGTACGCGCCCGCTCTTATACTGTCGGTGGGTATTTTGTTGCTGATATGGCTCCTTCTTGGCGTCGCCGAACTGCCTTTGGGCAGGTTTTTGTTTGATCTTGCGCTTTGCGTGACGGCGTGGGGGCATGATGGCGGATGCGCCTGGTTGTGAGGCGCCGGAAGCTGAGACATTCACAATGTAGCGTGGTTGCGCTGACTCGCCGTGATGTCGTCCGGGTAAAGCGCTTTGGTTTTAGAGACTGATACGTTTTGATGGACTCGGAGCCTGGCTCTAACGTTTTGTTTTAACTTAATTTTTTCGCAAAACGGGTGTCCACATTTGCGGGTTACGCACTAGCTCAATGCGATATCAGGACGGGAAGGGGAGACGTTCGCAGGACATCTCTCGTAACCCCGCCAAACAGATCTTCACGCAAGCGCGCATGCCCATAGGCTCCCATGACCAGCACGTCTGGTTCGTTTTCCCGGCAATAGTCCAGTAGGGTGGCGCCGACGCCATCCGCGCCAGCAGGAATGACGACATGGCGCGCATAGATGCCGTGGCGGTTCAAATGGCGAAGGATATTGCGGTCGCTGGCTCCGCTTTCCATAGCCGGTTTCTTGCCGATGCTGAGCACGTCCAGACGGCTTTTTGTTTCCAGAATCTGCATGGCGTCGCTGAGCGCACGCGCCGAGCGGCTGCCGCCATCCCAGGCGATAACGGCGTATTCCTTGAAGGGGCGTACCTCATAGCCGCTGGGCACGACGATCATGGGCTTCCCAGCAACCATGACCAGTTCCTCGGCTCGTACCCGGCGGTTCTTCTGAGGATCGGCGCCATGCTGGCCCAAGAGCAATATGTCGTAATATCGTGCAGCTTCCGACAGTATCTCGTTCGGATAGCCTTCCTCGGCAATCCAGTCGATTTCTCCTTTAAAGTCCAGATCCTGCAGGAGGCGGCGGAAAGCGTCTTCGATCGATTGCAGCCTTTCCCTTTGCGCTTCCTTCACCGTAATGAGCACGTCCTCGCCGACCCAACGCGCAACGCGTTGATCCATCAACATCGGTAAATAGACATGAATGGCTGTGAGCGTGGCGTCATACTTGCTCGCCATTTGCGTTGCGTATTTCAATGCGTTGAGGGCGGCGTCGCTTCCATCGAAAGCGACAAGAAGATCCTTGATCGCCATGGGTCCAACTCCTGGCCATAAGACTGCCTTCGTGCTGATTGACAGGCCGCCATATTTCAACGGATACTATATTTCCAAATAAAAATAAATCGATTGGATAGATGCTGGAAGCGTATAAACGGACGATACGCCTCCGGAAAAATCTATACTTTGTGAGTTCCCTTTTATCTTAGCGGTTAATCGCCGTTCTCGGGGGCACGCAGATCGATTATGGGAGGATCGTTCATGTCCAGATTTCAAAACGCTGCATTCGGCGTAACAACGCTTGTCGTTGCCGGTACCGCCGCCTTGGTGCCGCCCTATGCAAAGGCTGAATGGAAGCCGCAAAAGCCTGTCGAGTTCGTCATAATGGCGGGGCAGGGGCGCCGATCAGCTGGCGCGCTTCATACAAAGCATTATACAAAAGAACAATTTTGCCGAAGTGCCGTTCATTCCGATCAACAAAGGCGGGGGCTCGGGTGCGGAGGCGTTGCGTTATCTCAAGGACAAGCAGGGCGATCCCCATGTGATCATGGCGACGCTGAACAGCTATTACACCACGCCGTTGCAAAACCCTGGCCTTGGCGTCGATATTGACGAATTCACGCCTATCGCGCGTCTGGCGGAAGACACGTTCGTGCTCTGGGTAAGCGCCGATTCGCCGATCAATTCGGTCGAAGACTATGTCAAAGCGGTCAAGGAGAAGGGCGACGCGTGGAAGATGGGCGGCACGGGCACCGGCCAGGAAGACAGCCTCGTTACGGCCATGCTCGAAAAATCCTATGGCATCAAAACCACTTACGTTCCCTTCAAGGGCGGCGGCGAGGTGGCGAAAAACCTCATCGGCGGTCATGTCGAATCAACGGTCAACAACCCATCCGAGCAGCTTGGTTTCTGGGAAAGCGGCAAGGCGCGCCCGCTCGCGGCATTTACGCCCGAACGCATTCCCCTTTTTCCGGATGTGCCGACCTTCGGCGAACTTGGTCAGTCTGACATGGTCTATTTCATGCAACGCTCGGTCGTTGCGCCGGGTGGCATCGCTGATGAAGCACGCAAATATTATTCGGATCTTTTTCAGAAAGTCTACGCTTCGCCC